>JALOSO010000212.1 GCA_025458385.1 Paracoccaceae bacterium
CCGGAACTGGCACTTGGCGGGCCGACCCTGCAATGGCTGCAGACGGCACTGGCCGATTGCGCAGCACTTGCAGCCCTGCCCAGCCCGCAACTGCCGGTCTATTGTGCGCTTGGCACGGATGAGCGGATCGTCGAGCCGCGGGCCATTCACAGGCGCATGGCCGCCTGGCCGGGCGCCGTGTTCGACATCATACCGGGGGCCGAGCATGAGGTGATGATGGAAAGCCCCGCCATCCGCAGTCAGTTCTTCGACCGCGCCTGCGCCGTATTTGCCGCAGCCATTGCGGGCACACAGGCCGGAAAGACCCCGCCTACAGCGTAACCTGCTTGAACCCTTCGCGCAGCGCCCTCGACCACGCATCCGACATGGCACGGAACGCCTCGTCCCCGGCCTCGATCCGCCGTCGGGTGCCAACCTTGCAGGCATCACGCGGGATGACGCACATATCCAGCGGCATACCGACAGACAGGTTCGACCGCAGGGTTGAATCCATGCTGAGCAACACGGCCTTTTGCGCATCCGCAAGGCTGGTGTCGGGCTTGACCACCCGGTCAAGAATGGGCTTGCCGTATTTGTGTTCGCCGATCTGCAGGAAGGGCGTATCTTCGGTCGCCTCGATGAAATTGCCTTCGGGATAGATCAGGAACATCCGCATCGCCCCGCCCTTGCGCTGGCCTGCGACGATCATGCTGGCGCTGGCCCCCTGATTCATGCTGGCCAGCTTTTCATCAATCTCTTCCCGCACCCGACCCAGCATGTTGCCCACGATATCGGCCACTTTCAGCATGGTGGGTGCGGTCATGATGTTATCGGGATCATCGCTTTCGCCCGATTCCATCGCCTCGCGCAGCCGTGCCATCGTCGTCTGGGTCACCGAAAGGCTGCCTGCCGTCATGATCGCTATCACCCGCTCGCCCGGGTCTTCGAAAACGAACATCTTGCGATAGGTCGAGATATTGTCGAGCCCGGCATTGGTGCGGGTATCCGACAGCAACACCATGCCGTCATTCAGTAAAAGGCCGACACAATAGGTCATGTTCATCCCTGATCTGGGGCGCAAGAAAGCAGCCTGCGACAGTGCTAGCTGTGCCCCAGCGGCTTGAAAAGCCCCAAATCCCGGCCGCCTTACAGTTTCGAGGCCAGCGTGACGGCGCAATAGACAAAGGCGATACCCAGGGTCAGCCGCAGGAAGGCCAGACGCCGGGCAAAAGCATCGACCGCAAAGGGTGTTCCCTGCCGCAGTGGCTGCCAGCCGCGCGGTGCGGCAGCGGCAGCGGCAAGGGCGGCACGTGCGGCCGCCCCGCGCAAACGCCCAAAGGGCGAAGGGATCGGCACCACCGGTTTTTCAGGTGCAACGGGGATCACCTCTCGCAGGGGTTGTGCCGCTGCGACGGCTGTCACAAAATCGGCAATCACAAAACCTGACCACCCCTGGGCATGATGTCCACGCGGCAGATCATGGTCCTTCATCGTCACCGACAGGCGTTGCAGGTGATCGATGCGCGCGACCTCGTCATGGGCCGCGTAATGGCCGGGCGGCAAATGCCCGCCATGTGACAGGGTCAGGCCAAACCCGGCACCTGTCAGCCAGTCACGTACGGCGACAGGGGCCCTGAGCAATTCGGCAAGGGTGTCGGCATCGCGAAACAGGGCCAGGCTGGTGGCAGCCCCCGCAGCACCAGCGTTGGCCGACGGCCATTCGATATCGAAATCGTAGTTCACAGCCACATTTTCCCACCTGTGACGACCACACCCTTCGGTTGCACCAGCGATGCGGAGGGAATGCGACTGAAAAGCGGCCAAGGCGTGAATCTCTAGCGGCAGTCGCTGTGCGCCCCTGCGGCAAAAACGCTATTGCTGGCTTGCCGTAACGGCAACCGTCACATCCATCGCCTCGCGGGAAACGCCGCGGGCAATGCCGCGGATCGGGGCGGCATCCGGGGCGTCCATGCCAGACCCCAGCCGGATATAGCGCGCATCCGGGCAACAACGATTGGCCGGGTCGAACCCCACCCAGCCGAGACCCGAAAGCCACAGTTCAGCCCAGGCATGGGCAGCCTCATGCGCCTGCCCATCTGCGCCCGCCTGCAAGTAACCAGAGACATAGCGCGCCGGACACCCAAGGTGCCGCGCCGCGGCAATCAGGACATGGGCATGGTCCTGGCATACGCCCTGCCCGGCGGCCATCGCCTCGGCTGCGGTGGTGCGGGAATGGGTCGTGCCCGGTTGATAGGCGATCGCATCGGCCACGGCGCCGGCCAATGCATGCGCCTGTTCCAACCCGCCTGCTGTGCCTGCAACCTGTGCCGCCAGCGCCGCTATGGCCTGATCTGCCCGCGTTGCATCCGTCGGCCGCAAATAGGCTTGCGGCGCAACCGTTTCGCGATGGCCGCGCAACACCCCGGCAAGGTCAAGCGTTTCGACCGTACCCCGCACGCGCACGACGATTTCACTGACCGGGCCCAACACCGTCCAGGCCTGAATCTGATCGCCTGCACCATCGCGGAACCGGCTGCCCATGACCCCGTCGCTGACGGTGATCTCCCAGTCGATCAGGCGCTGACCATCAAAGGCCGAAGGGGTCAGCCGGTGGCTTTGCACCACGGCACGCACCGGCTGGGCGTAGGTATAGCGCGTCTGATGATCAACCGTCAGCCACATCAACGCATATCCCCTGAAAGATAGCTGTCATGAATGGCAAGGCCAACCAGCGCCATATCCCCGATAAAGCGCGTCAGAAATTCATGCAGGCCTTCGTCGAAAATCTCATCCACCCGCGCTTCGGCCAGACCGGCAAGCGCCACCCGCGCCTGGGCCTGCGCGGTACTGGTGCGCCGATAGGCCCGCGTCAGGCGGTCAAGATGGGTGTTCAGCCCTTGCACACAGGTGATCAGCGCGCGCGGGCATTGCGGATTGAGGATCAGGAAATCGGCAATCTTGGCGGCCGTCACCTCGCCACCATAGGCCCAGTGAAAGGCACGGTGGGCCGACATGGCGCGCAAAAGCGTGGTCCATTGGTAGTTATCCAGGCCGGTGCCAACGAAATCGGCGCGGGGCAACAGGACGTAATATTTCACGTCCATCAGGCGCGCGGTGCTGTCTGCGCGTTCAAGGTGGTAACCGAGGTTGAGGAAATCATACCCCGCATCACGCAACAGCGTCGCCTCGATGGCCCCGCGCACCATGGCGGAATGGCGCATGGTCCATTCGGTCAGGCGTGACAACTCCCACACACCGCGACGGGCGCTTTCGATGCTGCGCAATTCCTGAAAGGCGGTGTTCAGGGCATCCCAGACCTGACTGGTCAGGGCGGTGCGCACGATGCGGCCGTTTTCACGTGCGCGGGTAATGCAGGCGGCCACGGACGACGGGTTGTCATGATCGAAGAACAGATAGGTTTCGATGTTTTTCTGGCTGGCGTCAGCATGCCGGGCGGCAAAGCCATCGGCCGATCCGGTGGCGCGCAGCAGGCTGTCCCATTCGTTGCGGTAACCAGCGGCAGACGGGATCAACGCAATACGCGCGCCAACCTCAAGCAGCCGGGCGGTGGTTTCGGCACGCTCCATGTAGCGGGCCAGCCAGTAAAGGTTGTCGGCGGTGCGGCTTAGCATCGGGCCCCCCCGGCTTTCTGGCGTGCCCCCCCACAAGAGGTGCCCCCCCCACCCCAGCCCTCCCCCACGGAGGGGGGAGGGAGGCGTGCGTGCATATCGCGGCGCGCCGATGCCGGGCGCGACGGGCCCCCTCCCCCCTGTGGGGAGGGTTGGGGTGGGGGGCACCGGGGGCGGGATGGGGCCATCACGATCGTCATTCCGCCAGCACCCATGTATCCTTGACCCCACCGCCCTGCGATGAATTCACCACCAGCGAACCTTCCTTCAGCGCCACGCGCGTCAGCCCACCCGGCACAAGTTCGATGCTTTCACCAACAAGGCAATAGGGCCGCAGGTCTACATGGCGCGGGGCTACGCCTTCGTTCACAAAGGTCGGCGTGGTGGACAGCGCGAGTGTCGGCTGGGCGATGTAATTGCCGGGGTCCGCCACGATGCGCGCGCGGAACGCCTCAATCTCGGCCTTCGAGGATTTGGGCCCCACCAGCATGCCATAGCCGCCTGACCCATGCACCTCTTTCACCACCAGTTCCGGCAGCTTGTCCAGCACATGCGCCAGATCATCCGCCTTGCCGCATTGCCATGTCGGCACGTTCTGCAACAAAGGCTCTTCGCCCAGATAGAAGCGCACCATTTCCGGCACGAATGTATACACCGCCTTGTCATCGGCCACACCCGCCCCCGGTGCCGAACAGATGCTCACCCCGCCGGACCGGTACACATCCATCAGCCCCGGAATGCCCAGCATGCTGTCGGGGCGAAAGCACAACGGGTCAATGAACGCGTCATCAATCCGGCGGTAGATCACATCCACGCGGCGCGGGCCCTCGGTTGTGCGCATCCAGACGAATTCGCCTTCAACGAACAGATCCTGCCCTTCGACCAGTTCCACGCCCATCAGATCGGCCAGGAAAGAATGTTCGTAATAGGCCGAATTGAAATGCCCCGGCGTCAGGATCACGACGGTCGGATCTCCCTTGCACTTGGCCGGGGCCACCGATGCCAGCGTGCGGCGCAGGATTTCGGGGTAGTTGTCCACGGGTTCAATGCGGTTCGCGCGGAACAGGTCCGGGAACATGCGCATCATGATTTCGCGGTTTTCCAGCATGTAGGACACGCCCGAAGGCGTGCGGCAGTTATCCTCGAGCACGAAAAAGTCATCCGGCCCCGTGCGCACGAGATCAATGCCGACGATATGCGAATAGACCCCTTTGGGCGGCTTGATCCCCACCACCGCCTTTTCATAGGCGGCGTTCTGATACACGAGGTTGCCCGGAATGCGCCCCGCCCGCACAATCTCGCCCCGCCCGTAGACATCCACCAGAAACGCATTCAGCGCTTTTGCGCGCTGCTTGATGCCGCGTTCCAGCCTGCTCCATTCGCCCGCCGTGAAGACACGTGGGAACATGTCGAAGGGGATCAGCCTGTCCGGATCTCCGCCTTCGCCATAGACGGCGAAGGTGATGCCGATGCGCCGGAACAGTTGTTCCGCCTCGGCCTGCTTGAGGCTGCGCAACTCAGCCGGCATGGACTGCATCCAGTCACCCAAGGCCGCATAGGGTGCGCGCACCTGTTGGCCTTGATACATCTCGTTGAAGAATGCCGTCACGCGCAGGGCCGCCTTTCCATCATCTTGCCTTCAGTTAAGCGGGCCTTTCGGCGGGTTGCTAGGTGAAAGTGGCGTGAACCTGCAAAGTTGCGATGCGACTGCCCAAAAATTAGGCAAGTCTGCAGGCTACCCCCGGCGCGTCATTGCGCTATCCTGCAGGGCATGGCGCGCGAACCGGTTCTGACCTTTACAGAAAAGGGCATCTATTGCCCTGCGGGGGATTTCTTCGTTGACCCATGGCGCGCGGTGGACCGGGCGTTGATCACGCATGCGCATTCGGATCACGCCCGCTGGGGGCATGGGCATTACCTGTCAACCCGCGGGACAGATGCGGTCATGCGCCACCGATTGGGCGCGATCAAGGGGTCAGCGATGATCCGGGTGGAGCGCGCGGGCGAGGTCTGGGTGGTATCGGGCGATTACAAGGTTGACCCCGACGGGCTGGCCGAACCGTGGGAGCCTGTGGCCTGCGATACCTTCATCAGCGAATGCACGTTCGGGCTGCCGGTGTTCCGTTGGGACAGCAATACGGCGGCGATGGCACGGATTGCGGCGTGGTGGCGCGGGAATGCGGCGGCGGGCAAGACGAGCATCATCGGGGCCTATGCACTGGGCAAGGCGCAGCGGCTGATGGCGGGACTGGCGGCGCAAGAGGTGGGGCCGATCCTGTGCCATACAGCGGTAGAGGGTACGAATGTGGCCTTGCGGGGGGCAGGCTATGCCTTGCCGGACACGGTATTGGCGGGGGCGGGGTTTGATGCGAAGGCGCATGCAGGCGCGATGGTGATCTGCCCGCCAGCAGCACTTGGCAGTGCATGGGCGGCCAAGTTTGGGGCGCGGGAGGAGGCGGCAGCTTCGGGCTGGATGGCACTGCGCGGCGTGCGGCGCAGGCGAGGGACGCAGGGATTTGTGATCAGTGACCATGCGGATTGGCCGGGGCTGAACATGGCGATCCGGGAAATGGG
>JALOSO010000213.1 GCA_025458385.1 Paracoccaceae bacterium
AGCCGCGCCTGCGCTTTGAAGACCAGCAGACCGTTTACGAACTGCCCCCGCTGAACCTGCTGGCAGCCCCCACGACCGTGCAGCGTCACACCCTGTCGAACGAGGCGCTGGAAGAAAATGCGCGGATGCTGGAATCCGTGCTGGATGATTATGGCGTGAAGGGTGAGATCGTCTCGGTCCGCCCCGGCCCCGTGGTCACGATGTATGAACTGGAACCGGCACCCGGCCTGAAGGCCAGCCGCGTGATCGGCCTTGCCGACGACATTGCGCGCAGCATGTCGGCCCTGTCGGCGCGTGTTTCGACGGTTCCGGGCCGCACGGTGATCGGCATCGAACTGCCCAACGTGCACCGCGAAAAGGTGGTCTTGCGCGAAATCCTGTCGGCACGCGATTTTGGCGACAGCGCCATGCGCCTGCCCTTGGCCCTGGGCAAGGACATTGCAGGCGAGGCGATTGTCGCAAACCTGGCCAAGATGCCCCACCTTCTGATCGCAGGGACCACGGGTTCGGGCAAATCGGTGGCGATCAACACGATGATCCTGTCACTGCTGTACAAGCTGACACCCGAGGAATGCCGCCTGATCATGATCGACCCCAAGATGCTGGAACTGTCCGTCTATGACGGCATCCCGCACCTGCTGTCGCCCGTGGTGACCGACCCGAAGAAGGCCGTGGTGGCCCTGAAATGGGTCGTGGGCGAAATGGAAGAACGCTATCGCAAGATGTCCAAGATGGGCGTGCGCAACATTGACGGCTACAACGGCCGTGTGAAGGAAGCGCTGGCCAAGGGCGAGATGTTCCGCCGCACGATCCAGACGGGGTTTGATGAAGACACGGGCGAGCCGGTGTTTGAAACCGATGAATTCATGCCCGTGGCGATCCCCTATATCGTGGTGATCGTGGACGAGATGGCCGACCTGATGATGGTGGCGGGCAAAGAGATCGAGGCCTGCATCCAGCGTCTGGCACAGATGGCGCGGGCATCGGGGATTCACCTGATCATGGCCACGCAGCGGCCATCAGTGGATGTGATCACCGGCACGATCAAGGCGAACTTCCCGACGCGGATTTCGTTCCAGGTCACCAGCAAGATCGACAGCCGCACCATCCTGTCTGAACAGGGCGCAGAACAGCTGCTGGGCATGGGCGACATGCTTTATATGGCGGGCGGGTCGCGCATCACGCGTATCCACGGGCCGTTTGTCAGCGATGAAGAGGTTGAAGAAATCGTCAACCACCTGAAATCATTTGGGCCGCCGGTTTACATGTCAGGCGTGGTTGAAGGCGTGGATGACGAAAAATCCGATGATATCGACGCTGTTCTGGGTCTGACCAGCGACGCTTCGGATGATCAGCTTTATGATCAGGCCGTGGCCATCGTGGCGCGCGACCGGAAGTGTTCAACCAGCTATATCCAGCGCAAACTTGGCATCGGCTATCAAAAGGCGGCGCGTCTGGTCGAGAAGATGGAAGAGAACAGCGTGGTCACCTCGGCCAACCATGTCGGGAAACGCGAGATCCTTTTGCCCGAACACTGAACGGCCATCCCGGCCACCGAAGCATCCCCCGCCCCCCGTGGTCTGATGCGGGGGCGCGGGGCGTTTCGATCAGCCCTCGGCGGGTCGCAGACGGTTGGTGGCGGGCACACCCATCGCGGTTGCCCGCGCGGGCACATCGGCCAGCACCAGCGCATTGGCGGCAACCGTCGCCCCGTTGCCAACGCTGATCGGCCCCAGCACCACGGCACCGCTGCCGATGATCACGTCATCACCGATCCGCGGGCGCGTTGTCAGATCATAGGCCCCGTCAAAGCTGCGCGCGCCCAGCGTCACGTTCTGATAGCAGGTGAAATTCACCCCCATCGCCGCCGCCCCGATCACGATGCCCCCGGGATGCGGCATGACAAAACCCGGCCCGATCTGCGCACGCGCCGGAATCTCGACACGGAACACCAACTGATTGAACAGCGAAAACACCGCCCCCAAAGGCCGCAACGGGCTGTGATACAGCCGCGACGCGACGCGGAAGATCACCACCGGCAGGGTTCGCGGCCCCAGCAGCGCCCGCCAGGCCCCGCGCACAGGCTTGCCCGACAGTACGCAGAACCGCGCATAATCTGCCCTGACCAATGCCCGCAGGCCAAGCGGCGCCGTCATTTCTTTTGCCCGAAAAATGCGCCAAGCTCTTTGTCCGCCTTGTGCGACAGGTCGGCCTCAAGCGGCTGTTCCAGCGCCCAGTCCACCATCTGTGACAGGCCCTGTTCAATCGGCGTCAGCGGCCCCAAACCCAACCAGGTCTGCATCCGCCCGATATCGGCATAACAATGCCGGATATCGCCCGGCCGGAACCGCCCCGAAATACGTGACCGTCCGACCGTGCCCAGCTTTGCCTCAAGCAGCGCCACCAGTTCCGACACCGTTGTGCGCGTGCCATGCCCGACGTTGATGATCGCCGGCGCATCGCCTGGCAGGTTCACCGCCGCCCGCAAGGCAGACACCACATCCTCGACAAAGACAAAGTCACGGCTTTCCGCGCCATCTTCGTAAATGTCGATCTGCCCGCCCTGACGCAGGATATTGGTGAAGATCGACATGATCCCGGTATAGGGATTGCGCAGCGACTGGCCCGGCCCATAGACATTCTGGAACCGCAGCGCCACGAAATGCACCCCGACCGTTGCGCAGGAAATCTGGCACATCTGCTCTTGCGTCAGCTTTGACGCCGCATACAGCGACTTGGGATCGGCAGGGTCGGTCTCGACCGTGGCCACCGGCACCAGCGGCACACCATCCACGGCGAAATCAAACCGGCCTGCCGTCATGTCATCTGCATCACGCCCTGCCGGATAGTGCCGTGGCGCGTTCAGCTGATCGGCCTGATCGGCCCGCACATAGGCCCCTTCGCCATAGACCGAGCGTGACGAACTGAGGATCAGATGCTTTGGCCGGCAATCAGGCGATTTCACCATTTCCTCCAGCAGGATCGCCGTTCCCATGACGTTCGTCTGGAAATACTGCTGGATTTCGTACATCGACTGGCCTGTGCCGGTCTCGGCAGCCAGATGATAGATCACATCGACCCCCTGCATGGCCGTGCGCAAGATGCCCGGTGTGCAAATATCGGCCTTGATGAAGGTCACGCCCGGCTGGTCGGCAAAACCTGCCAGATCCGGCGCATCGCCATGCACCTGCGGGCTAAGCTTGTCGATCACCGTGATCCGATGCCCGCCCTCTGCCAGCAGGCGGCTGACAAGGCATTTGCCGATGAACCCGAAACCGCCGGTAATCAAAATCTGCATGGAACTGTCCTCAACCTGATTTACGCGTGATGTTGGCGGGCCCGTCATCACCTGTTTTTGCAGCGGCATCCGCGAACATGAAGGCCTGCAACTGATCCAGAAAACGCCCGACAGAAAGGAAATACCGTGTCGCGTCCGACAGGGCCCCCGGGCTGCGCTGTAACGCCTTTGCCAGATCATCGGCCAGCGTTTCCTGCCGGCACAGCACGATGCGTTCCTGCAGCGCGGGCAACAGGCCCTGCAATGCTGCCGCATTCGTCGTCAGAACAACCGCGCCCAGCGACAGCGCCTCGAACGTGCGCATTGTCAGACCGGATTGGCCATGATGATGGATGTCCAGCACCACGCGGGCTGCACAGGTCGCCTGCATGATCTGCGCCTGTGAAAACGGCTTGTCCGACACAAGGCCCAGCAAGGGCCACAGCCGCGGGTTCCAGCCATAACGCAGCAGCCACAACCAGCGCGCATGATAAAACAGCATCAGCTGCGTCGACCAGCCCCGCTGGCGACACAGGGCAATCACAGCGCGGATGAACTGCGGCCGCCTGCTGTGCAGGGTTGCGCAATAGAACACGTCGGTATCCCGGGGCACGGCCTGCGCGGGCGGCGTGATATCGCTGTAGAGCGGAATCAGCTGATAACCATAGGTCGCGCAATCCGCGGGGTCGAAACTCGCAATCGCCGCCATCAGCGGATCAAGCTGCTTCATGTGCGGCTTGTTCGCCACCGAATCCCAGCCATAGCGGCACACGGTCACCCCCGCCGCCCGCAGCCGCCCCACGGCCTCGGGTGTGAAAATCTCGGGCGAGACAAGCAGCGCATGCGTGAACCCCTGCGCCACAATCGCCTCGGCAATGGCAAGGCAATGCGCCCGCGCGGCACGTTCCTTGGCCGCCCGCGCCGCAAACCGGAAAAACACCTTGGCCCCGATACTGTTCGACAGGCGTTCGTCAAAGAACTGCGCCGGCGTGCCGCGCGCCGACAGCAGCCCCGCGATCCGCGGCAAGTAGCCAAAGAATGCAGGCCCGATCAGGGCCACCTTGACAGACATGTGCGTCCTTGATGCTGATCGCTGCGGCGTGCCGCGCGGTCCTTACCCCAGATGCAAGCAAGGACGCAAGGCGCGGCCGCTTTGCCTGATCTCAGTCAAAGAACGGCGTCATCTGCGCCACGATCACCGCGTTTTCGGCCAGCGCACGGTCCATCAACCCGCGTTCCTCGTCGTCAATCTCATCGCCCGCCGCCAGCCGTTCGTCCAGCGTGCCATAGCCCGACACGTCCAATGGCGCGAGGTCAGCCTCCTTCAGAATCGCCACCGTTTCGCGCACCGCCTCGGCCTCATCCACACCGCTGGCATAGATCATCAGCGCCGCACCTGTGGCATCCTTCGGCAACCCATCGCCCGTCTTGCGGCCGACCTCCACTACCAGCGTGAAGACCTGCTGAGGCCGCTTGATCTTTTCCGGCTTCGGTTCGGCGGGGGTGTCGTCAGTCATGGCGGTTCCTTGCTCTGGCCCCGCGCAACCTAGGCCCCCCGCCCTACCGTTGCAACCAAACGCCACCGCGCCATCACCGATACCACCGGTGCCCGCGTCGAATCCGCCGTCTACAAACCCAAAGGCCGCGCAGACCGAATTCGTCGCCCCCGGCCTCCCCGCGCCCGAGAGCAAAGGTTGGATTGGTCAGCTTTTCGACGCCGACGCCGGCCTCTTGCGCCGGGGTAACGGTCCACAGGACCGTTCCCTGACCCCGGCTCAACCTCAACGCCCGTGACGTTGACCCCGTTCTGGGCATGGTCCTGCAGCCCGACTGGTTCGAAGTCCTGAAGCCCGGCGTCGGCACCAACCGCTTCAGCTATAGCTTCAATGATCCGGTGAATTTGAGTGACCCGAGTGGGCATGCGGCTGTTTACAAGGACGGCAAGTATGTTGGGCAGGTCAATCCGGGTGACGTCGGCTATGATAGCGTCACCGGAAATCGGCGCGCTGGTGATCGTATGCCAAGCGTCTATGTCAAACTTAATGATGCAATAAAGGGTGCCACACAAAATCCTAGGCCGTGTTGACAAAAGGGATTCACAGGGCGGGCTGATCGTGACTCAAGCTGGTATCTGCGATGGAGACCAGCTTGGCACGAGACCTGATGTCGGACGAGGAATGGGCGTTTCACGAGCGCTTCATCCTGGCGATCCGCGCCCCGAACGGGCGCAAACCCATGAACCATCGCGCTGTTCTGGATGGGGTTTTCTGG
>JALOSO010000214.1 GCA_025458385.1 Paracoccaceae bacterium
CGATGCTGCGGCGGATCAACACCACGCTGATCGCGGTGGATGAGGCGCATTGCGTCAGCCAGTGGGGGCATGATTTCCGCCCCGATTACCTGCGCATAGGCGAGTTGCGCCGGGCCCTGGGCGTGCCTTTGGCGGCGTTCACTGCAACGGCGGATGAGGAGACGCGGGCAGAGATCGTCACGCGGCTGTTTGATGGGGTGGCCCCCGAAACGTTCCTGCGTGGGTTTGACAGGCCGAACATCCACCTGGCCTTTGCGGTGAAGAACAACCCGCGCGATCAGTTGATGGCCTTTGCGGCGGCGCGCAAGGGGCAGGCGGGCATCATCTATTGCGCGGCGCGGGCGCGGACCGAGGCGATTGCGCAGGCTTTGCGTGAAGGGGGGCACGCGGCCTGCCATTACCATGCGGGCATGGATGCAGATGAGCGGCGGCGCGTGGAAATCCGGTTCCAGCAGGAAGACGGGCTGATCGTGGTGGCGACGGTGGCCTTCGGCATGGGGATCGACAAGCCGGATATCCGCTGGGTGGCGCATGCGGACCTGCCGAAAAGCATCGAATCCTACTATCAGGAAATTGGCCGGGGCGGGCGCGATGGGGCGGCGGCGGAAACGCTGACGCTGTATGGGCCGGATGACATCCGCCTGCGGCGCAGCCAGATTGACGAAGGGTTGGCCCCTGCGGAACGCAAGGCGGCAGATCACGCGCGGCTGAATGCCTTGCTGGGTCTGGCCGAGGCAACGGCGTGCCGGCGGCGGGTGCTGCTGGGCTATTTCGGTGAGGAATCGGGCCCTTGCGGCAACTGCGATCTGTGCGACAGGCCGGTGGATGTGTTCGATGCGACGGATGCGGTGCGCAAGGCCCTGTCGGCGATCCTGCGCACGGGCGAATACTTTGGTGCGGGGCATCTGATTGATATCCTGACAGGAAATGCCACGGCCAAGGTGCGCGAACGGGGCCATGATGCCCTGCCAACCTTTGCGGTGGGGCGCGATCTTTCCAAGGCGGCGTGGGGGGCGGTGTTCCGGCAGATGATGGGGCGCGACCTGATCCGCCCGGATGCGGAACGGTTCGGGGCCTTGCGGATGACGGATGCCGCGCGGCCCATCCTGCGGGGGGAACAACCCATCGCGCTGCGGCGCGATACGATCAGCGGGGCGGTGGCGCGCATTCCGGTGAAAACCCTTGTCTCGGAAGAGGACGCACCGCTGCTGTCGGCCCTGAAGGCCAAGCGGCGGGCACTGGCCGAGGCGGCAGGGGTGCCGGCCTATGTGGTGTTTCCCGACCGGACGCTGATTGAAATGGCCGAGCAGCGGCCCGCGACGCTGGATCAGATGATGGGGATCACAGGGGTGGGGACGAAAAAGCTGGAAAGCTATGGTGCGGCTTTTCTGGCGGTGATCACGGGGGCAACGGTGGAGACCCTGCACCCGGCGCGGCGGGCCTTGGTGGGCAGCGCGGAGGGTGCTGTGTTCGACCGGCTGGCAGAAGTGCAGTTGGAGCTTTCGCGGGGCGAGGATGGCACGGGCAAATACCTGTCCTGCACACATTCCACCCTGCGCCAGATTGCCGAACGGCGGCCATCGACACTGTCGGAACTGCACCACATTCAAGGCATGGGCGAGTTAAAGGTGGAACGGTTCGGCGAGGCATTTCTGGCCGTGCTGCGCGAGGCATGACTGGAAGGCGGCCTGCGCGCCTCTACATGTTCCGACAAAGGAGACATTGATGCTGACCGTAATCTCACCTGCCAAGAAGCTGGACCTGACGCCGCTTGCCCTGCCCGATGGCATAGAGCCGACGGTACCGGGCTTTGCGCGTGAGGCATCGGCGCTGGCGCGGGTCGCGCGCAAGTTGACGGTGGCCGATTTGCAAGGGCTGATGGATATCTCAGAGGCGCTTGCGCGGTTGAACCGCGACAGGTTCCGCGCGTTTGACACGGTGCCCGAGGCGATCAAACCGGCGGCGCTGATGTTTGACGGCGATACCTATGCGGGGCTGGAGGCGCGGACATTGGACGCAGATGCGCTGCGTTACGGACAAGGGCATTTGCGCATTCTGTCGGGTCTTTACGGCCTTTTGCGGCCCCTTGATGCGATTCAGCCCTATCGGCTGGAAATGGGCAGCCGGCTGGTAACGCGGCGGGGGGCCAATCTGTATGACTGGTGGGGGGCCAGCCTTGCAAAGGCCTTGCGCAGCGATGCGGCGGCGGTTGACACGGGTGTCCTGCTGAACTGCGCTTCGGTCGAATATTTTGGTGCCGTGGATGTCAAGGCACTGAAACTGCGGGTGATCACGCCGGTGTTTCTTGAAGACCGTGTTGGCGGGGCCAAGACGATCAGCTTTCTGGCCAAGCGCGCGCGGGGGGCCATGGCGCGTTTTGTGCTGGAGAACCGGTTGCGTGACCCGGCCGATTTGCGGGGGTTTGCCACGGGTGGCTATGCCTTTGATGCTCGCCAGTCAGCGGGCGACCGCATGGTCTTTGTCAACCGGATGGATCAGGACGCTGCCGCCTGATCCGGGCTGATCGGGTGGGCCGAAGGCGGGCAATGCGCGGCCAGAACATTGGTGATGGCCGATTTTCGCAGCGGTTTGGTCATGTATTCGTCAATACCGGCCGACAGGATGTTTTCGGCATCGCCTTCCATCGAATGCGCGGTCAGCGCGACGATGGGCACCCGTTTTGTCGACCCGGCCTCGGCCGCCCGGATGGCGCGGGCGGCATCGCGGCCATCCATTTCGGGCATCGAGATATCCATGAAGATCAGGTCAGGCTGAAGTGACTTGAACAGATCCACCGCCTCGACCCCGTTATTGGCAAAGGTCAGCTCAATCGGCAGATCCTGCACCATCTTGCGGAACACCAGCTGATTGGTGCGGTTGTCTTCGGCTGTCAGCACCCGCATCGGCCGCAACGCCCGCACCTCTGCCAGGGGTGGCGCGGGGGCCTCGACCACATCTGGGCTGCCAAGGCTGTGCAGGCGGCGATAAAGATCGGCGCGCAGGATGGGTTTCTGGATGACCATCGTCACCAGCGAGCGGTCGATATCGGCATTCATTTCCGAAGACAGCAAGATGATCGGGATGTCGCCATGGCGTGCCCGGATGGTGATGGCCAAGGTAAAGCCATCCATATCCGGCATGTTGTGATCGGTGATCACCACGTCATAGGCGGGGTCGGCATCAAGTGCCGCCAGCGCATCGGCGCCCGACCGGCACAGGGTGACGTCGATGCCGCAGGGCACCAGCTGCCGTTCAAGGATGGTGCGGTTGATGAACTGGTCATCAACCACCAGCGCACGTTGGACGTGATGCGGCAGTTCCGGGCGAACCACATCTTCGGCAACAGGCAGCGGCAGGCGGAAGCCAAAGTTTGACCCCCGGCCAATCTCGCTGTCGACCCAGACTGCCCCGCCCATGCGTTCGACCAGCTGTTTGGTAATCGCAAGACCCAGACCCGTGCCTTCGAATTTGCGGTTTGCTGCAGATTCGACCTGGTTGAATTCGCCAAAGACATGCGCGAGGTCTGCCTCGGCGATGCCGATCCCCGTATCTTCGATATTGATATGCACCTGCTGCTGGCCCGGTTCGGATTCAATGCCGACGACACGGGTGATCACATGGCCCGTTTCGGTGAATTTGACGGCATTGCCGATCAGATTTGTCAGCACCTGCCGGATGCGCCCCGGATCGCCGACAAATCGCGTCGGCATGAACATGTCGAAATCGATCAACAGGTCCAGCCCCTTGCTGCGCGCCTTTGGCTGCAACAGCATGGTCACCTCATGGATCGTGCGCTCCAGATCAAACGGTTCGGGGTGGAAGGTCAGGCGTTCCGCTTCGATCTTTGAATAATCCAGAATGTCATTGATGATGACCAGAAGCGCCTCGCCCGACGACCGGATGGTTTCGGCAAACAGGCGCTGATCCTCGTTCAGGGCGGTGTCGCACAAAAGTTCCGCCATGCCGACCACGCCGTTCATCGGCGTGCGGATTTCATGCGTCATGTTCGCAAGGAAGGATGATTTGGCGCGGTTCGCCGCCTCGGCTGCGCGGCGAGCCTCTTCCAGCGCTTCGGCCTGCTGCTTGATCTCGGTCAGATCCTCACGCAGACAAACCCGGCCGTTGTCAGGTGTCGGACGGTCGATCCGGTGCACCCAACGCCCTTTGGACGTTGAAAAGGCGTAATCGCCATCGGCCTTGCGGTGCTGTTCCAGACGTTCCGCAAGATAGGCGGCCTCACGGCCCACAGCCTCGGGGATGACGCCTTGATCAAGCCCGTATTGCAGGATTTCTGTCAGTGTCACGCCGGGTCTTGCCACGTCCTTCATGCCGGGGAACATCGCGACATAGCGTTCGTTGATCATCACCAGCCGCTCATCGCGGTCATAAAGCGCAAAACCATGTGGCAGCGCTTCGATTGCTGCACGCATGCGCATTTCGGCCGTGATGTCCTGCAGCAGGATCACGACATCGCCATCGCGTGTGCGTTTGTCATGCAGTTCCATCCAGTTGCCGGTCGACAGCTTGATCTTTGCAGGGCCGCCGGACGGGTCATCCCAGCGGGCGAGCATGTTGGCAACCCAGTCACGCACCGGCGCAGTGCCGATTTCGATCACCCCCGCCTCACCTGCGGCAATCAGGATTTCAGTATAAAACACCCCTTCTTCGATATCGACGCCCGGAAAGGCTGCGCGAAAGGCGGTGTTCGCCGTCACCAGCCGCAAGTCATTGTCAAAGATCGCAAACCCATCATGCAGGCTGTCGATGCAATCAAGCAGGCGCCGTTCGGCCACAACAGCCGTGGTATGCGCACGGTCAAGATCGCCGACAAACCGGTCAGCCTGGCCTTTAAGGCTGGCAGCTTCGGTCATTGCGGTCTGGGCAACGGCACGGTGTTCGATCACCTGATCAAACAGATTGCGCGCATGCATCGCCAGCTTTTCGTTGGCGGCGAAAAGCTCGCGGCTTTTTTGTTGCAGCAAGCGTTCAGCGGCAAGTCTGCCACGCCGTTCGCGTGCAAGGCGTTCGCCAATATCGCTGTCCATCCAGGGCCCGAAGAAATTTTGCAAAGCCTACCATGGATCAGGCTGGTGAAAACCGTCTTAATGAAAACGGTCCGGGTAAGGTTCTGCCGGCTTGCCGACAGGGCCAAGGCCATGCGACGATCTGGTATTGAATTTTCGATGGGGGTGTTGATGCGCGGGCTGTTTGGATCATGCGTCGTGGCTGTGGCCATCGCGATCGGGGTGCCGGTGCAGGCAGAGGGCCTGATCCCGGAACGGCGGTTCGCGATGTCACAGGATATCGATCTGCCGGGTGGCGATATCGCGCAGATGTTTGATACCACGCTCGAGGCGTGCCAGACAGCCTGTGCGGTGAACCAGTCGTGTGAGGCGTTCACGTTCAACACGCGCAACGGCAGCTGTTTTTCCAAGGCGGGGCCGGGGGCGGGAGAGTTCTTTCAGGGTGCGGTTTCGGGGCTGGTGATCCGGGCGGATGCGGGGGCTGAGGGGCTGGCGGGGCAGCGAAATGGGCACGCGGCATTACACGAACGGTTTTTCGGCCGAGGAATTTCGCGTGTCAGCGTCGGAAGCCGAAAGCAGTGGCGATACGGTAGGGGCGGTGAACCTGACGGGGGCTGCCGTAGTGCTGACGGACAGCGCAGATGACTGGTCATCCTATGCGCAGCGGTTGGCAGCGGCAGGGGTGTTTCAGAGCGATTTCCAGCAATAC
>JALOSO010000215.1 GCA_025458385.1 Paracoccaceae bacterium
GAAAACGACGTCAATGCCTTTGCCGCCGATCTGTTGCAGGGCCTGACAGACCCGCCTGCACAGCGCAATCTTCTGGTGGACGCACGTCAGTGCCCGGCGCTGAACTTTATCCGCGAAGGCGCGCGGTATCCGACCTTTCCCCTGGCAATTGCAGTCGAGGCGGACAATATCGCCAGCGGTGACCGGTTGGTTGGGGCACTGCAAGGCGCGCAGGGGCGCTTTGTCACGTTGATCGTTGTTGATGACAATGGCGTGGTGCAGGACCTTGCCCCCTTCATGTCATTCTCGGGCGATACCGTGCGCTTTGATGTGCCGATGTCGCGGTTCGGCCCTTCGCGCGATACCCAGGCGCTGCTGATGGCCGTGGCGACGCCGGGCCGACCTGCCGCGCTTGACAGCCATATCGGGCTGCTTGCGGCAGATTTCTTTCCGGCGCTGCGCAGCACGGTTGATCGCAACGCCCCGTTGGCGATGATCCCCTTTACCCTGCGCTGATCTTTGATTCCGGTTGCGACCCGGCGCATGGTGGTGCCTGCGCCGGGGTAACAGACCATCAGGCCAAGGCTGCAGCGCTACTGCAACTGCATGCCATCGGGCCAGCGAATGGTTGTCGTCATTGTGACCGCCGCCTTTTGCCCCGCAGCAACCGGGATGTCCCAGGCCAGAATGCCCCGCTGACCATCGACGTTTTCCACGCTGACCGGAATGTCGGACGTGTAGCTGATCTCCAGATCCTCTTGCTCGGAAAAGGGCACAAGGTCCATCAGCCGCACGTCCCAGTCTTCGGCTGTCAGGTTTTCAACCTGCAAGGTCACGGTTTCTTCCTGCTGGTTCGAAGCGATGATCAGCCCGCGTTCACCGGTGGCGCGCAGCGGCATGTCGCGGGTCAGGCGCAACCCTTCGATCGCACCAAAGGCAAGGTCCGCTTTGGCCCCCGGTTGAATGGCGTCCAGCGAGACCCCGCCAATCAGCGTGCCATCGCGGTAAAGATAGGCCTGGCCGGGCAACAACACCTCGTCGCCGGTATTGATGAAACTTGCCATCATGAAGGCAGTCGCATCATGGCGCGGAATGGCCCGCGCCGTGACGGATGGCGTCAGCTCTACCTGATCAAGCGCAAGGCGCAAATCGCTGGCCCCGGTGCGGATATCGGCCTTTGCGCCGTAGGTGTAGACAACGATATCGCCCTGCATCATGGCCTGCCCGGTATAGCCAGCGGGGGCCGCTGATGCCACAGGTTCGGCCAGTGGCGCGCGTGTCAGGGCCATGTCCTGCTCAGACGTCATCGCAACACCATTGCCAAACGGTTGGCTTTCCGGCTGGATCGCCCGGTATTCTGGCCAAAGGGGTGATGGTGCCGCCTGCGCATTGGGGTTTGCGGTCGACAAGACCAGATTGACACCCTGCCAGTCCTCGCCCGTTGACTGGCTGATCAGCACCCCCCGGTCAATCGTCAGCCGGTCGGCCCCATCGCGCGACAGCCGCATATCATAAACCGGCTGCCAGCTTGCGCTGTCGACAAACTGGGTGATCGTCACCTTCTGCGGCCCCCCCGATGCAAGGATCACCTTGACGTCCAGCGCAGCATACAAGGTCTGGTCGGTCACCAGCGCCCCCCTTACGTCCTGTGCCGCCGCAAGATCGCCCCGGATATCCGCAAGCGCCGCTTCGGCCTCCAGCAAGGCGGCCTTGGCGGTGCGGGCTGCCTCGCCAGCGGCCAGAACCTCATCCCCGATCATCAGCGCGATATCCCGCAGGTTTGCTGCCGCCGCCGCATCAACCGCCGGCTCGACCTTGACCCCTTGCAAAAACGCGGCCCGCGCATTTGCTGCCGCAATCTGTGTCTGCACCGCGTCCAGCGCCAGCAAAGCCGCGCGTTCGGCGGCCTCAAGGCGCTGCACCTCGGCCTCGGCGGCCAGATAGGCCGCAGACGTACGCGGCTGTGACGGTGGCACGAAATCAGGCTGCAACGCGAAGCTTGCAATTTGCGCGCCTTCGCCCGGCGCAATCCGCAAGGCTTGCGCATAGGTATCTTGCGGCAGATCGGCAATCGTCAGGTCATGCTGCCCGGCGGGCGCGTCGAACAGCACTTCGCGCGTTACCTGCGCCCCATAGGCATAGATTGTAACGTCGGTGACACGGCTGGTCGCCGAAATCTGGTCGGCAAAGGCCGAAGCTGGAAAGAAGGCCGTCAACATCAGGAAGCGCCGCATGGAAGATGTCCTTTCAGGATTGGTCTTGTCTTATGACGCCGGGGGCCGGGCAATCCTTGGCAAGCGGCGTTAATCTTCGATACAGGGGCCAAAAATGCAAAACGCCCGGCACCGGGGTGCGGGCGCTGCATAAAAAGACGGGTCAGCCGTTACTTGTAGACCGACTCTTTGCCGAAATGCTTGGTCAGCATGTAATAGATCACGGCGCGATACTTGGCGCGCTCGGACCGGCCGTAGGTGTCGATCACGGCATTGATTGCTTCCATCAGCTTTGGGCTGTCAGCAAGGCCGAGTTTCTTCATCAGGAAGTTCTTCTTGACGGTTTCCAACTCGGACTCATCGGTGCCCGCAACCGTTGCACTGTCGTTGTTGTAGATCGCCGGACCGCAGCCAATGGTCACTTTGGTCAGCAATGCCATATCCGGCGTGATCTTGCATTTGTTCTTCAGATCGTCGGCATATTTGGCGATCAGTTCGTCTCTCTTACTCATGACTTGTCCCTTATCCCTGTTTTGGACCCCTAGCAGCGCGGTCGGGTGCAGGCACCCGGCGACCCCGCGGGCACGATAGGGGATGCCCGCACAGCCGCAAAGGGAAATCTGCGCCGCCCTTCCCCCCGCCACGCAACGCTTGCGCCCGGAATGGCGGGCTGTCGCCGGTTGTCGTTTCAGCCGCGGTTCAGCGTGATGATGTACTGGTTGGCCATCAATTGCAGGCGGCCCTTGTCACCCAGCCCCGCCATCACATGTTCCACCGCGCCTTTGACCGGGGCACCGCTGGCCTCGGCCTGCCAGTTGTAATCATCGCCCGAGATGATGCCATTCGGCTTGACCTTGCGCAGGCACATCTCAAGGTCATTGTCGACATAGGGCGCATTGTGGTTGCCATCGATATAGACCCAGTCAAGGCTGCCATCCGGCATCGCCTCAAGCGCCTCTTTGCTGGTCGCCCGGTGAATCTTGACACGCGCATCAGCCGCAAACTTGGCGACGACATCGTTGTATTTCACCTCCATCAGATGTTCGTTCTTCTTGCGGCCAAATCCGGTGTTGCCGAATTCCGGCATGTACTGCCATGGGTCGATCAGGTGCAGTTCGCGTGGCTCGCACAGATCAAGGATCTTTTGTGAAAAATTCCCTTCCCACACGCCGATTTCGGCGACGACACCACCTTTTGGCAGGCTTTTGAGCAGCCTGTCCCGGACCATCTCTCGCTTTGAGGTTTCCACCCGTTTGCCCCTGTCTTGTTATTGTTGCGATCTTGTTATTGTTGCGATTTTGGCAAAAATACAAAGCCGGGCGGTGAATACAACAGAAAAGCCCGGTCCGCAGCAACGGACCGGGCCGGTATCGCAGCGGCGACACGCGCCCGGTTGGCCCGGGCGCAGCGCAATCAATAGCGGTAATGTTCGGCCTTGAACGGGCCTTCAACCTTGACGCCGATGTAATCGGCCTGATCCTTGCGCAGTTCGGTCAGCTTTACCCCGATCTTCTTGAGGTGCAGGCGCGCGACTTTTTCGTCCAGCTCTTTCGGCAGGATATAGACGCCCGGCGCATAATCCTGTCCCTTTGTCCAAAGCTCGATCTGGGCAAGCACCTGGTTGGTAAAGCTGGCCGACATCACGAAAGACGGATGGCCCGTGGCATTGCCAAGGTTCAACAGGCGGCCTTCGGAAAGAAGGATGATGCGATTGCCCGAGGGCATTTCGATCATGTCCACCTGTTCCTTGATGTTGGTCCATTTGTGGTTGCGCAGGGATGCCACCTGAATTTCGTTGTCAAAGTGGCCGATGTTGCCAACGATCGCCATGTCCTTCATCGCGCGCATGTGCTCGATGCGGATCACGTCCTTGTTGCCTGTTGTGGTGATGAAGATATCGGCGTTGGCGACCTCATCTTCCAGCAGCGTGACCTCAAAGCCATCCATCGCAGCCTGCAGGGCGCAGATCGGGTCAACTTCTGTCACCTTCACGCGGGCGCCTGCACCGCGAAGGCTGGCAGCCGAGCCTTTGCCGACATCGCCATAGCCGCACACGACGGCGACCTTGCCGGCCATCATCGTGTCGGTCGCGCGGCGGATGCCATCCACCAGCGATTCCTTGCAGCCGTATTTGTTGTCAAACTTGGACTTGGTCACGCTGTCGTTCACGTTGATCGCCGGGAAGGGCAGCTGGCCCGCCTTGTGCAGCTCGTACAAACGGTGCACGCCCGTTGTGGTTTCTTCCGACACGCCCTTGATCGCGGCCTTTGTCTTGGTGAACCAGCCGGGGCTTTCCTTCATCCGCTTGTGGATCTGCAGTTTGATGACTTCTTCTTCTTCCGACTGCGGAACGGGGATGATGTCTTCACCCGCTTCCGCGCGGGCACCCAGCAGAACGTAAAGCGTGGCATCGCCGCCATCATCAAGGATCATGTTCGCGCCTTCGGGGAACATGAACGACTTGTCGAGGTAATCCCAGTGTTCGGTCAGGGACTGGCCCTTGATCGCAAAGACCGGAATGCCGGCGGCGGCAATCGCGGCGGCGGCGTGGTCTTGTGTCGAGAAGATGTTGCAGGATGCCCAGCGTACATCTGCGCCAAGGGCGACCAGCGTCTCGATCAGCGCGGCGGTCTGGATCGTCATGTGCAGGCTGCCCACAATCCGCGCGCCCTTCAGGGGCTGCTTGGCGCCAAACTCTTCGCGGCAGGCCATCAGGCCTGGCATTTCGGTTTCGGCGATGGTCAGTTCCTTGCGGCCGAATTCAGCCAGCGCGATGTCTTTGACGATGTAATCCGTTGCCATGGGCCTGCTCCTGTTTTCCCGTATGTTGCGCGGGCAGATAGCACGATGCGGGAGTCTCGACAACCAAGGCTGCGGCGGCATAGATTCCGGCCAGCAAGAGGTGCGGCTTTGAAACAACCACGGGCCTGGCAAAGGATGCTTTCGGGGCGCAGGCTTGACCTGCTTGATCCGACACCCATGGATATCGAGATCATCGACATCGCACATGGCCTTGCGTTTGTCGCACGCTGGAACGGGCAGACACGGGGCGACTGGCCCTATTCGGTGGCCGAGCATTCCTTGCTGGTGGAGCAGATTTTTGGCCGGATGGGTGATCATGCGGCGCGCTGGCGGCTGGCGGCCCTGCTGCATGATGCCCCGGAATATGTGATCGGTGACATGATCAGCCCGGTGAAGGCTGCCGTGGGGCCGGGTTATGGGGCGCTGGATGAACGGTTGACCGCGGCGGTGCATCTGCGCTTTGGCCTGCCCGCG
>JALOSO010000216.1 GCA_025458385.1 Paracoccaceae bacterium
AGCGCCGCTTGCGCTGCCGCGATTGTGCCGCGCAAGTGGTTGACGCGCAGGAAGACCGGCGCGCGGGTTTGCATCGCGCGCAAGACCGCCTCAACCGATCCCCCAAGGCTTTGCGCGAACAGCGGCCACAGCCATTCCGGGCAATCAAGCGCTGCGGGCCCTGCGGGCAACTGGCCCGCGTCTGCCGGGCCGGTCATGGCGGGGGCGTGGCCAAGGCCGGAAAACAGCCCCTCGTCACCCTGCGCCGCCCGCAGCCCGCCAAGGATCAGCCCGCGCCCTGTCAACCCGCCGCCAAGCGCTGCATGGCTGCTGCGGCAACGCAAGGCATCAAACACCAGATCGCGCACGGCAGCCCGGTCGCCTGACCCGGCATAGCGGCTGGCCCGGCCCCAGTTCGTCAAGGCCTGCTCAACCGGCGTATCCGCCAGCACGCGGTCAAGAATTCCGATAGCCGCCTGCAGCCGCGCGCCCGGGGTCACCGCAAGAACACCCGGCAACCAATTGAAACCAAACGCTTACCCCACACGGTAATTCGGGCTTTCGCGGGTGATCTGCACATCATGCACATGGCTTTCCTTCAGGCCGGCGCCGGTGATGCGCACGAAGCGGCACTTCGTCCGCATGTCGGCCACCGTAGCGCAACCGGTATAGCCCATGGCCGCCCGCAGCCCCCCCACCATCTGATGCAGCACCGCGCCCACAGCGCCCTTGTAGGGCACCTGCCCCTCGATGCCTTCCGGCACCAGCTTGTCCGAGGCTGCATCCTTCTGGAAATAGCGGTCAGCGCTGCCCCGGGCCATGGCCCCCAACGACCCCATGCCGCGATAGCTTTTGAACGACCGCCCGTTGTACAGGATCATTTCGCCCGGCGCCTCATCCGTGCCCGCAATCGCGCTGCCCACCATCGCGCAGGACGCCCCCGCCGCAATCGCCTTGGCAAAGTCGCCCGAGAACTTGATGCCGCCATCCGCGATCACCGGGATATCACCCGCCGCCCCCGCCGCATCCATGATCGCCGTCAGCTGCGGCACGCCCACGCCCGCCACGATCCGTGTCGTACAGATGCTGCCCGGCCCGATCCCGACCTTCACGGCATCCGCCCCTGCCCCGATCAGCGCGCGCGTCGCCTCGGCCGTGGCCACATTGCCAGCAACCACCTGCACCGTGTTCGACAGACGTTTGATCCGCTCGACCGCGCGCGCCACCCCTTCGGAATGGCCATGCGCCGTGTCGATCACCACCATATCGACGCCCGCATCGATCAGCGCCTGACTGCGTTCAAACCCGGCATCCCCCACCGTGCTGGCCGCCGCCACCCGCAACCGGCCCAGCTGATCCTTGCAGGCATGCGGGTTAAGCACACTTTTCTCGGTGTCCTTCAGCGTCAGAAGGCCCGTCAGCTTGCCCGTTGCATCCGTCACCAGCAGCTTTTCGATCCGTCGCGCCTTCATCAACGAAATCGCCTCGCCCCGATCGACCGGTTCGCGCAGCACCGCCAGGTTTTCCGCTGTCATCATCACCCGGACCGGCGTCTTGTCATCGCTGGCAAAACCGGAAACCCGGTGATCGCGTAACGCTCCATCAGCGCCTTCGCATCGGCCAGCGTCTGGTCCGGTGTCAGCGTGATCGGCTGATAAACGACCCCGCTTTCAAACCGCTTGACGCGCCGCACCTCGGTGGCCTGCGCCTGCGCATCCAGATTGCGGTGGATCACCCCGATCCCGCCTGCCTGCGCCATCGCAATCGCCATGCGGCCTTCGGTGACTGTATCCATCGCTGATGACAGCAGCGGAATGTTCATGCGGATTGCCTTGGTGACAAAGGTCGCCGTATCCGCTTCCGATGGCAGCACCGAACTTGCCGCAGGCACCAGAAGGACATCATCAAAGGTGAGCGCTTCACGAATCTCCATCGGGGTCTCCTCGAAGGGGTGTCAGTGTTGCCGCGTCCCCTTTCCATGCCGGTGCCGCGATGACAAGGGCCAAATGCCCTTGCGGCCTGCGGACCGCTGCATATGGTGGCCCAACTGCAGGTCAGGGGCAAAACATGCGCGTCGCCATCGTCGAAAATACCGCGGTCACGCATCATGGGCAGGTCGGCGTGGCCCTGCATGAACGCGGCGCGCTGATTGACCAGTACAAACCATGGCACGACAATAACCTGCCGGACATCGACGCAGCTGATGCGCTGGTGGTTTTCGGCGGCGAGCAAGACGCCATGGCTGATGCCACCCATCCGTATCTGGCCGGGCTGGCGCGGTTGATGGCCGCTTTCACCGCGGCCGACAAGCCTGTGCTGGGCATCTGTCTTGGCGCCCAGATCTTGGCGCGGGCATACGGGGCCACCAATCATCTGGGCACGGCGCGCGAATTCGGCTGGGTCAGGGTGGCGCTGACCGCCGCCGGCCGCGAAGACCCTGTGCTTGGCAACAGCGGCCCGGACTTTCCAATCTTTCAATGGCACAGCGATACGTTCACCTTGCCATCGGCAGCGGTCCATCTTGCAACATCCGATGCCGCAGCGGCACAGGCCTTTCGCGTCGGGCGCGCAACCTATGGCATGCAGTTTCATTTTGAGGCGTCGCGCGCCGTTGTGGCGGACTGGACCCGCCGCTTTCCCGCGGCAACCACGGCGATGCAGGATCGCTGGCTGCATGACCATCCGGTGCTTGCCGCAGAACTTGGCCCGCAGGCCGATCGGGCCGGCCTGCAAATTGCGCGGAACTGGGTCAACCTGATCCGCAGCTGATACGGGCCTTCTCCCGAGGCCTCAGCCGCCAAACACCCGCCGCGCCAGCAGCACCCGTGACAGCGCCGTAAACAGGCACAGTGCCCCGAACAGCAAGGCCAGCGGGGCAAAAGCGGCCGGCCACAGGCACAGCACCACAAAGAAGGCGATGGTTTCCGTCCCCTCCAGCAACCCTGCCGTAAAGTACAGCGACTTTTCCCCCCGGCTGCTGGTCTGCATGCCGCGTTTCTCGGCCAGGATGGCGAAGGCCAGAAACGTGGCGCCGTTGGCATAAAAGGTCATCAGCAGAAACGCCCCGGCCGTGCCATTGGTGTCCGGGTCGCGCAGCACAAACGCAAGGGGGATCAGGCCATAGAACAAGAAATCGCAGCCGATATCCAGAAACCCGCCAAAATCCGTTTTCTGCGTTGCCCGCGCGACGGCGCCATCCAGACCATCAGCCAGACGGCTGGCCAACAGCGGAATCAGCGCAAGAAGCGTCGGCCAGCCCAGGGCAATGATCCCGGCCGCCGCCATGCCGCAGGCAAGGCCTGCCAGCGTGATGGCATTTGCCCCGATGCCATGCCGCGCCAGCGCAGGGCCCCAATGGTTCAGCACCGGATCGATCAAACGTCTTGCTTGCCCGTCAAGCATGCCCACCTGCCCCTGTAACGCAGTTTGCCTTGCCTGCCAGATATCACTTGCGCCCTGCAAGCCTGCTGGCAAGGATGTGATCGGCGGCCTTTGCCAAATGGCACTGGCGGGGCTTGGTCGCGCAGGGCATTTGCGGCATAGTATTGCTGCACAGCCCCGGTCCCCGCGCGCCCCCCCCTCTTCAACGTGCAAGGTTTATTCACATGGCCCAGATCACCCGCCGACTTGCCACCCTGGTCCTTTGCGCAACCCTTTGCGCCCCGCTTGTCGCACAGGCCCGCAGTTGCGACCGGCCCGCCAATCTGGATGCGCTGCAGGCCGAGGTCGTGGCCCAGGTGAATGCCGAACGCAGCGCGCGCGGTCTGCCCGCCCTGCGCACGAGCGGGGCCCTTGACCGTGCCGCACAGGGCCTTGCCTGTGACAATGCCGACCGGCGCAGCACGTCGCATGTTTCGGCAAATGGCGCGGAACTGCGCGACCGGCTGCGCAGCGCAGGCTATGCGTTCCGGGCCGCCAGCGAAAACACCGGGCGCGGCTTTGGCAGCGCCGCACAGGCCGTTGGCTGGTGGATGGATTCGCCCGCCCACCGTGCGAATATCCTGATGGACGGCGCACAGGATATCGGCGTTGGCATCGCCCTGTCCGCCGCCCCTGAAAGCCGTTTGCATTGGGTGATCAACATGGGCGCCAAGCGTTAGCGTCAGCGCGCCAGCACGATTTCCGCCCGTAATCCGCCCAGATCGCTGTCGCCCAGCCGCAATGTGCCACCATGGCTGCGCGCGACATCCGCCGCAATCGTCAGACCAAGGCCTGCCCCACCCCCCCGGTTTGGATCACGCGCAGCATCCAGCCGCGAAAAGGGTTGCAGCGCCTCGTCCCGTTGATGTTTCGGAATGCCCGGCCCGTTGTCATCCACCGACAGGCGCATACTGCGGTCTGTCATCACAAGGCTGACCTGCACATCCGTCGCAAAACGCACTGCATTGGCGATCAGGTTGTCCAGCGCCCGGCGGATGGCCATCGGCCGGATCGACACCATCCCGTCACCCCGCACTTCGCCCAGCCGCACCGGCTGCCCCAAGCGCATTGCATCCTCGACCGCGCGGCGCGCCAGATCGGCGAGGTTGGTCTTTGCCGGCTCCTCCATCGCGTCGCCCCGCGCGAAGGCCAGAAATTCATCGACCATCCGCTGCATGTCACCCACATCACGCTGCAGGGCTGTCACGTCATCATCCTGTGGCAGCAGGGAAAGGCCAAGGCGCAGCCGCGTCAACGGCGTGCGCAGATCATGGCTGACACCCGACAACATCATCGTCCGCTGTTCGATCTGGCGTTCGATCCGGTTGCGCATGTCCAGAAACGCTGTGCCCGCCGCACGGATTTCCTGCGCCCCGCGCGGGCGATAATCCATCGTCTGTCCCTTGCCAAACGCCTCTGCCGCCCGCGCAAGCCGCGCAATCGGGCGCAACTGATTGCGCAGAAAGACGAAGGCGACCAATGTCATCAGGATCGAGGTGAACAGCATCAGAACCAGCAACTGGTGGGGGTTCGATGCTGACAGGCGCGCGCGCTGGATCAGGAAAGACACCGGGCCAGCATCGGTTTGCACCCAAAGGTGCACCTCGCGCCGGTTGGTTGCCAGATCGACCGCCAGAACATCCGGCACGAACTGGTGCAAACCGGCGATGACAAAGCGCGCAGAGATATCCCACCAGACATGGCTGTCGGCCTGCGGAATCGGCTGAGCGGCCGGTTGTGCCATGGTCAGGCCCAGATCACTGGCAAGTGCCATGGCCCCTGCAGGGTCTGTCGTGCCCCTTGCGATCAACAGGTTCAGTGGGCGTTCCAGCCCCTGCACCATCTGGCGCGTGACATCTTCGTAATGGCGCTGAATAAAGGCAGACGAAACGACAAGCTGAATGGCAATCACCGGCACGATCAGGATCAGGGCGGCCCTGCCAAAAAGCCCCCTGGGCCAAAGTGCTTTCAATCGGTTGCGCATGCGCGAACCCTAACTGTTGCCCAAGCCGGTGAAAAGAGAATGTCCATGATCGACGAGATTGCCCCCGATGTGCGCTGCCTGCGGGCCAACAATCCGGGGCCATTGACCGGTGCGGGCACGAACACCTGGCTTGTGGGGCGCGGCGATGTGACGGTGATCGATCCTGGGCCCGCGCTGCCGGAACATCTGACGGCAATTCTGGCCGCCTTGGACAAGGGCGCGCGGATCACGCGTATTCTTGTCACGCACAACCATCTGGATCATTCGGCCCTCGTGCCGGCGCTGGTTTCTGCCACGGGGGCCAGGACATTCGGGTTCGGCCCGGCACAGGCCGGGCGCAGCGCCGTGATGCAGGCATTGGCCGCGCGTGGGCTGGCCGATGGCGGGGAAGGGTTGGATACCGCCTTCGTGCCAGATGTGATGCTGGCCCACGGTGAATGGGTTGGCGGACAGGGTGTGGCGATGCAGGCGCTTCACACGCCGGGGCATGCGGCGACACATCTGTGCTTTGCCTACGGACGCCTGCTGTTTTCAGGGGACCATGTCATGGGCTGGTCATCCTCGCTCGTCTCGCCGCCTGATGGCGACATGGCGCAATACATGGCCTCGCTTGACATGTTGGGTCGTATGGATTGGGCACTGGCCTTGCCGGGCCACGGGGCTGTGATCACAGCACCAAATGCGCGTGTTTCTGCCCTGATTGCCCATCGGCGCGCCCGCGAAGCAGCGCTGTTGCGCGCCCTGGAGGGGGCAAAGTCCATGGGCCTGCACGCGCTGACAGCGGCGGTCTACGTCGATGTCCCCCCGGCCCTGCACGCCGCTGCAAGGCGGAACGTTCTGGCGCATGTGATTGATCTGCATGACAGAAATCTGATCAGGGTCGACGATCTGTGCACGGCTGACCCCCTTGTTTCAAAACCATGATCTTTCAGGGCTTTCCCCCTTTACGCCCCCCGCCTGCCTTGCTATATGCCCCCGGTGTTCCGGCGTAGCTCAGCGGTAGAGCAGTTGACTGTTAATCAATTGGTCGTAGGTTCGATCCCTACCGCCGGAGCCAAATAGAACAAAGCCGCGCTTTCGGGCGCGGCTTTGTTCATTTCGCTTCAGTCACGCTGCCGCTGCCACGCGGTTCAGCACGCGCGCCATCGTTTCGCCCATCGCACTCGGGTTTGGCGCCACCGTGATGCCTGCCGCTGACAGGATTTCCACCTTTTCCTGCGCGCTTTCGCCAAAGGCGCTGATGATTGCGCCCGCATGGCCCATCTTGCGGCCCTTCGGTGCCGACAGCCCCGCGATATAGGCCACCACCGGCTTTTTCATGTGATCGCGCACGTATTCTGCCGCCTCGGCCTCTTGCGGCCCGCCGATTTCGCCGATCATCATCACGGCATCCGTCTCCGGATCTGCCTCGAACAGTTCCAGAATGTCGCGGAAGCTGCTGCCGTTGATCGGGTCGCCACCGATGCCGACCGAGGTGGACACGCCAAT
>JALOSO010000217.1 GCA_025458385.1 Paracoccaceae bacterium
CTACGACCCGCCCTTCCACAAATCCCCGGGCCTGATCCCCGCGCTGGCCGTGCTGGCCGTGCTTCTGGTCCTGCCATTGGTGATCGAGGCCAGCTATCTGCGCCACCTGATGATCCTGGCCTTCGTCTTTGGCATCGTGGCTGCCAGCTGGGACCTCAGCCTTGGCTACGGCGGCCTGTTCAACTTTGCCCATGTCGCACTGTTTGCCGTGGGCATCTATACCTATGCCATCCTCGCCAAGACCCTTGGGGTGAACCCGTGGATTGCCGTGCTGATTGCCGGGCCGGTGACGATGGTGCTGGCAGCCCTTGTGGCGCTGCCCGTGCTGCGGCTGGACGGGATCTATGTGATCCTTGTCACCATCGCCTTCTCGCAACTGGTTTACCAGATCATCATCAGCCAATCGTCGGTGACTGGCGGCACCTCGGGCATCGTGACGCTGCCCGCCCTTGCCATTGGCGAGTACAAGCTGACCAGCGACGGGCGGATCGGCTACTACTATGTCGCCCTTGGCCTCTTGGTTGCGGCCTGCGCCTTTCTGTTGGGCGTCGTCCGGTCGCGCCTTGGGCGGGCCATCGTGGCACTGCGCGATGCGAAATACGCGGCCATCGCGCGCGGTGTGCCCGAAGGGCGCACGCGCGTGCTGACGCTGGCGGCAAGCGGCCTTTTCACCGGGCTGGCGGGGGGGTTCTATGCCTCATACGTCCGCGTCGCCTCGCCCGATATCTTTGGCTTGGGCTCGCTGACGCTGGTCCTGTCCATCCTTCTTGTCGGCGGCATCGGCACGATCTGGGGCCCGGTCTGCGCCGCCTTCGCGATCGTCCTTCTGTCCGAGGTGATGGCCGACCTTGGCCCCTGGCGCGATATCCTGACCGCGGCTCTGATCATCGCGGTGATGGTGCTGTATCCCGGCGGGCTGTGGGGTGTGGTGCAAGAGGCGCGCGAGGCCTTGGCAACCGCCCGCGCGGGCCTGCGCGCCGCCTTGCGCCGCAGTCGGCATCGCCCCGCCCGCGAAGCGATGATGGGCGCGCCAGAGGTGATGCTGCGCACACGCCATGGGCAGGTCGCGGTCAGCGATACGGGCGGCGGCGGCCCGGCGATCCTGTGCATCCACGGCAATTCCGCCTGCAAAGAGGCCTTCGCCCGCCAGTTCGCCGCCTTCCGTGCCACCCACCGTCTGATCGCCTTCGATCTGCCCGGTCATGGCGTGTCGGCCAACGCCGACCCCGAGACCGCCTACAACGTGCCCGCCTATGCCGATGTGGCCGAGGATGTGCTGGCCGCTTTGGGCGTTGATCGCCCCATCGTGCTGGGCTGGTCGCTGGGCGGCTATGTCGGGCAGGAACTGACGGCGCGCGCGCCATCGCGGTTCGCGGGCCTGTGCATCACGGGCACCTCGCCCCTGAATATCGTGCCCGAGGATTTCGCGCGCGGTTATGATGCCAGCAGCCATCTGGTGCTGGCGGGCAAGCAGTATTTCACTGGTGCCGAACAGCGCGCCTATGCGGGGTCTGCGACGGCGCCCCTGTCAAGGGACAGCGCGTTCCTGCATGCCAATATCAACCGCACCGATGGGCGCACGCGCTATTACATGATCACCAAGCTGGGCGTGGTGGACTGGCCGCGCCAGATGCGGATGCTGCGCGAGGGTGCCCTGCCGCTGGCCATACTGAACGGTGCCGACGACCCCTTCCTGAATCACGGCTATATCGCGGGCCTTGACTATGGCCGCATCTGGTCGGGTGCCCCCCATGACATTCCGGACGGCAAGCACGCGCCCTTCTTCAACCAGCCAGACCCGTTCAACCGCAGCTTTGCCGCGTTCATGGACTGGGCGCGCATGGACATGGGAAGGCCCGCTTAGATGGAATTCATCAGCACGCGCGGGCTGGCCCCTGCCGCGACTTTTGCAAAGGTCATTCTTGATGGGCTGGCACCCGACGGCGGCCTGTATGTGCCCCGCCTCATGCCTCGGCTTGACCCGGCTGCAATTGCTCAGCTGAAGGGGGCGGACTTCGTCGCGACCGCCGAGGCCGTTCTGACCCCCTTTGCCTCTGGCACGATTGCAGCCGACAGGCTCCGCTCCATCCTCCACGGGGCCTACGCGCGGTTCAGCCACCCATCCGTCGCCCCCCTGATCGAGGTCGCGCCGGGCCGCTGGGTGTTGGAGTTGTTCCATGGCCCGACGCTGGCCTTCAAGGATCATGCGCTGCTGATCCTTGGTCCGCTGATGGGGCATTTCCTTGCCGAGGCGGACCGCCGGGCGTTCGTCCTGTGCGCCACATCAGGTGACACCGGGGGTGCCGCGCTGGCCGCGCTGGCGGGGCTGGATCGGGTCCGCGCGCTGGTCCTTTATCCACAGGGCGGGATCTCGGCCTTTCAAGAGGCGCAGATGCACGCGCTGTCAGGGCCAACCCGCCGTGTTGTCGCGGTCGAAGGGTCGTTTGACGATTGCCAGCGGCTGGTCAAACAGGTGCTTGGCGATGCCGACCTGCGCGAAAGGTTTGCACTGACGGCGGTCAATTCGGTCAACTGGGGCCGGATCGCGGCGCAGGCCGTCTACTATGCCCATGCGTCCCTCCGGCTTAGCCGCGCGGGCGAGCCTGTGGATTTCGCCGTGCCCACGGGCAACTTTGGCAATGCCTATTCGGGCCTGATCGCGCGTCGCATGGGCTTTCCGGTCGGGCGTATTCTGGTGGCCACGAACGACAACGACGCGCTGGTCCGTATTGCCGAGGAGGGGGTCCTTTCGCCAGAAGGTGTGGTGCGAACGAATACGCCCGCAATGGACATTCAGCTCGCCTCTAACTTCGAACGGATGCTGTTCGACCTTGGGGCTGGCGACAAGACGGGCGCACCGATTGCCGGGCTGCTAGGCGGCGCGCCACTGCCGCAACATATGCTGCGTGGCCTGCGCGATAGCCTCTTCTTTGCCCGTGTGTCACAGCCCGCAACGCTGGTGCGGATGAAGGTGCTGTTTGACCAGACGGGCTATATCGCCGACCCGCATACCGCACTGGCGATGGAGGCGGCCGAGCCCTTCGGCGCAGCACCGCGCCACCTTGTCACCCTGGCCACCGCCCATCCCGCCAAGTTCGCCGAAACGGTCGCGCAGGCCATCGGCCTTGACCCGCAGCTTGCCCCGGGGCGTCAGCTTCCAGCGCCTAATCTATCGTCGCCGATCGCCGCAAGCCTTGCTGCAGTGATCGCCGCGATCACTGCCACCGCCTGAAGCGGCTTGGCCAGAACCCTTTCCAGAAAGGCTTGCATGATCCCGTTCCTTTCCGACATAGAGGCCCGTCTGGATGACATCCGAACCAGCGGTTTGTGGAAGACCGAAGAGGCACTGACCACGCCACAACGCGCGCATGTGCAGATTGCGGGGCGCGATGCGATCAATCTTTGCGCCAACAACTATCTCGGGTTGGCCGACCATCCGGACCTGATCGCTGCGGCCAAGGCAGCACTGGACAGCTTTGGCTTCGGCATGGCGTCAGTACGGTTCATCTGCGGTACGCAAGACCTTCACCGGCAACTTGAGGGTCGGCTGGCACGCTGGCTGGTACAAGACGACGCAATCCTTTTCGCCGCCTGCTTTGACGCGAATGGCGGGCTGTTTGAGCCTTTGCTCGGGCCAGAAGACGCGATCATCTCGGATGCACTGAACCACGCGTCGATCATAGACGGCATCCGCCTGTGCAAGGCGCGGCGGTACCGCTTTGCGAACTCTGACATGGAGGATCTGGAACGGCAGCTGAAACAGGCGCGTGCCGATGGCGCGCGGCATGTGATGGTGGCGACGGATGGTGTCTTTTCGATGGACGGCTATCTGGCGAACCTGCCCGCCATCCGGGCGCTGGCAGATCAGTACGAGGCCGTGCTCATGGTGGACGACTGCCACGCCGCCGGGCTGATGGGGCCGAATGGCGCCGGAACCCCGGCCCATTTCGGCGTGCGGGCCGACATCGTCACCGGCACGCTGGGCAAGGCATTGGGCGGTGGCATCGGCGGTTACATCGCCGGTCCGCGCGCCGTGATTGACCTTTTGCGCCAGCGGGCCCGGCCCTATCTGTTTTCCAACGCGCTGCCGCCGATGGTCGTCGCGGCCTCACTGGTGGCGATCGACCTTGCGGAACAAGGCGATGCCCTGCGCGACCGGCTCGCCCAAAACAGCCGTTACTGGCGCGCGGGGCTGGAGCAGCTAGGCTTTACCCTCTTGCCGGGACATCACCCCATCGTGCCGGTGATGACCCATGACGCAGCCCGCGCGCAGGCCATGGCGGCGCGGCTGCTGGAGCTTGGGGTGCTGGTGAAAGGCTTCGTCTTTCCCGTGGTGCCTCAGGGCCAGGCCCGCATCCGCACCCAGATGAACGCCAGCCTGACCTCTGAGGATCTGGACGACGCACTCGCTGCCTTTCAGACCGCGGGGCGTGAAACGGGATTGCTGCCATGACAAACCAGATGAAGGCATTGGCCAAGCTGAAGCCCGAAACCGGCTTGTGGATGACCGAAGCACCGGTTCCCGACATCGGGCCGGATGACGTGCTGATCCGCATCACCCGGACCGGCATCTGCGGCACCGATATCCATATCTGGAACTGGGATGACTGGGCCGCGCGCACGGTGCCGGTACCTCTGATCACGGGTCACGAATTTGCGGGAGAGATCGTCGAGATCGGCCGCGACGTGCGCGGTCTTTCGCTTGGTCAGCGCGTATCGGGCGAAGGGCATCTGATCGGCCATCAAAGTCGGCAAAGCCGGTCGGGCCGGTTCCACCTTGATCCCGAAACGCGGGGGATCGGGGTCAACGAACAGGGGGCCTTTGCCCAGTATCTGCGCCTGCCTGCGTTCAACGTGGTGCCCCTGCCTGACGCAGTTGATGATGAAATCGGCGCGATCCTCGATCCCTTGGGCAACGCGGTGCACACGGCGCTGTCGTTTGATCTGGTGGGCGAAGACGTGCTGATCACCGGCGCGGGGCCCATCGGCATCATGGCGGCGGCTGTCGCCCGGCATGTCGGCGCACGGCATGTGGTCATCACCGATGTGAACCCGGCCCGGCTGGAACTGGCCGCGCGCGTAGCCGATTGCCGGCCCGTCAACGTCGCGCAAGAAGACCTGCGGTCGGTCACAGGCGCATTGGGGCTGAAGCAGGGTTTCGATATCGGGCTGGAAATGTCGGGCAACAGCCAGGCCTTCGACCAGATGGTCGAGAACATGGTGATGGGCGGGCGCATCGCCATGCTGGGGATCCCGCCGGGAAAAAGCCTGGTAGACTGGAGCAGGATCGTCTTCAAGGCGATCACGATCAAGGGCATCTACGGCCGCGAGATATTCGAGACCTGGTACAAGATGCTGGCCCTGCTGGAAAACGGTCTGGATGTGCGGGGCGTCATCACGCACCGCTTC
>JALOSO010000218.1 GCA_025458385.1 Paracoccaceae bacterium
CTGCCAGCAGCCCTGACGCCACGGGTGAAATTTCACGCGGGCGACATGACGGATGCCAGCCTTGGCCAGTTCGATTTCGTGATGGCGATGGATAGCCTGATCTACTATCGCACGCCCGATATTGCTGCCGTGCTGGAGGGCTTTGGCAAACGCACACGCGGCGGCGTGATCTTTACCGTGGCCCCGCGCACGGCATTTCTGATGGCCTTCTTTGCCGCCGGAAAGCTGTTCCCGCGCAAAGACCGCTCGCCCACCATGGTGCCGCAGGCCTTTGGTGCGCTGCATGCAGCCACCAAGGGCCGCGTGCAAAAGATCGCGCGCATCAGCCGGGGTTTCTACATTTCCGAATGTCTGGAGTACCGGCCATGATCCTTGGTCGCAAACAGATGGCCCGCTTGCCTGCCCACTGGCTGCCCTTTGCCGATGCCGCCAGCGAAGGCCTGCCGATGGCACAATTGCTGCGCCTGTCCCTGTTCCAGATTTCCGTGGGCATGGCGACTGTGCTGCTCTTGGGCACGCTGAACCGCGTGATGATCGTGGAATTGTCGGTGCCAGCCATGATCGTGGCGGCGATGATTGCCATCCCGGTGCTTGTCGCGCCCTTCCGCGCGTTCCTGGGGCATCGGTCGGATACGCACCGCAGCGCCATCGGCTGGCGGCGCGTGCCTTATCTGTGGTTTGGCAGCCTGTGGCAGATGGGCGGCCTTGCCATCATGCCTTTTGCGCTGATGCTGCTGTCTGGCGATCAGACCATGGGCCCGGTCTGGGCAGGTGAGGTGTTTGCCGCGATTGCCTTTCTGATGACGGGTATCGGCCTGCACATGACGCAGACGGCAGGCCTTGCGCTGGCCTCGGACCGTGCAAGCGACGAAACACGCCCACGCGTGGTGGCCCTGCTTTACGTCATGTTCCTGCTGGGAATGGCCGTCAGTGCGGTGGTCGTGGGCTGGCTGCTGCGCGACTTTGATCCGATCACGCTGATCCGTGTGGTGCAAGGCTGCGGCGTTGCCACGCTTGTGTTCAACTGCATCGCCCTGTGGAAGCAGGAACAGGTGCGCCCGATGACACAGGCCGAACGCGCAGCACCCCGCCCGCTGTTCCGTGATGCCTGGCGTGATCTGCTGGCCGGGGGTGATGCCGGCCGGTTGCTGGCTGTAGTGGCCCTGGGCACCTTGGCCTTCAACATGCAGGATGTGTTGCTGGAACCCTATGGCGGCGAGATTCTGGGCCTGACCGTGGGCCAGACAACCTGGCTGACGGCCGCTTATGCCATGGGCGCACTTGCTGGTTTCGTGCTGGCGGGGCGCTGGCTGGTGCAGGGGCGAGACCCGTTCCGCATGGCGGCACGCGGTCTTTTGGTGGGCCTTGCCGCATTCTGTGCGGTGATCTTTGCCGGGCCGGTCCAGTCGGTTCCGCTGTTTTTTGCAGGGGGCGTCGGCATTGGTGTCGGGGCCGGGCTTTTTGCCGTATCAACACTGACCGCCGCCATGGCCCTTCCCGCCGGGCGGCATGGTGCCGGGTTGGCGCTTGGGGCCTGGGGGGCGGCGCAGGCGACGGCCGCCGGCCTGTCGATCTTTCTGGGCGGCACGTTGCGCGACATGACCGCCCATCTTCTGGCAAACGGCCGGCTTGGCCCTGCGCTGACAGACCCGTCGATTGCCTATTCGGCAGTCTATCACATTGAAATCGCGCTGATCTTTGCAACACTTGTGGCCCTTGGGCCATTGGTGCGGCTGACTGTTCTGACACCACACAAATCCGCCGACGCGACCCGCCTGGGCATCGTCGAGTTCCCGACCTGACACCGCCGAACACTTCTCTGGAGGAAAATAACAATGCTGGGTGTACAATTCTTTGGCGACTTTGACCTCGCCAGTCTTTCGATCTGGGGATTTTGGGCGTTCTTTGCCTACCTCATCTACTATCTGCAGACCGAGAACATGCGTGAAGGCTATCCTCTGGAAACCGAGGATGGCAAGGTTGCCCCCAACCAGGGGCCTTTTCCGCTGCCAAAGCCCAAGACATTCCGCCTGCCCTTTGGGCGGGGTGATGTGACGGTGCCGAACTATCAGACCGAAGCGCGCAGCGTGGCGCTGGCGCGGACCGCCGTTTCGGAAGGGTTTCCGCATGCGCCGACCGGGGATGCCATGGATGACGGCGTTGGCCCGGCAAGCTGGGCACCGCGGCGCGATGAACCTGAACTGGATGGCCATGGTCATGCCAAGATCGTGCCGATGGCCCATGCCCGCGGCTTTATGATCAGCGCCGGGCGTGACCCGCGCGGTCTGCCGGTGCAAGCAGGCGATCTGGAGGTTGTTGGCACGATCAGCGACATGTGGGTCGACGCGCCCGAACAGCTGGTGCGTTATCTGGAGGTTGATCTGAACAGCGGTGGCAAGCGGCTGATCCCGATGACCATGGCCAAGATCTGGGCCGACCGGGTGCGCGTGAACGCCATCACCTCGGGCCGGTTCGCGGGCATTCCGCAGACGAAATCGCAGACGACGGTGACCAAACTCGAGGAAGAAAAGATCTCGGGCTACGTTGCCGGCGGCTGGATGTACGACGGGGCCACGCGCAAGCGCGGTTTCTGACGCAGGGACATTGGGGTCGGCCCGCGCCCGGGCCGTCCCGACCAACCCCATGACTGGAAAGGGTCTGCACCATGTCAGGCCATGATGATTTTGCTTTCGATGTGGCACCGGGGCTTCCGGCGCCTTTGCCCGCCGGGGAACAGATGCTGTGGCAGGGCCGCCCTGCCACCCTCGCACTGGCCCGGCAGGCCTATAAACTTGGCTGGATCGCCGCCTATTGCCTTGGCCTTGTGCTGTGGCGCGCGGCCACCGGTTACGGTGTCGCCGGTCCGGCCGGTGCGCTGGCCTATGGCCTGCCCTATGTCGGGCTGGGCATTGTGGCCTGTGGCCTTGTCTTTGGCCTTGCCTATGCTCAGGCGCGCAGCACCGTCTACTCGCTGACCTCGGCCCGCGTGCTGCTGCGCATCGGGGCGGCACTGCCCGTCACCTTCAACATCCCCTACACCCAGATTGCCACAGCCCGCCTGGCCGCGCATGGCACGACCGGCACCATCGCGCTTGAAACCAAGGGCAAGACCCGGATTTCGGCGCTGGTCCTGTGGCCACATCTGCGGCCCTGGCATCTGGCGCGCACCCAGCCTGCCTTGCGCTGCATTCCGGATGCCGCCGCGGTCGCGCGCCTGTTGGCCGAAGCGGCGGAAACGCGGCTGGCACAACCGATCATTACACGCGACCCGGCCTTTGTGCCCGGCCTCGTGGCCGCAGAATAGGGGGGCGCGCGCGATGAAACATTTGTCTTACGACCGCGAGCGCGTCTTTGACACCCGGCAGGATCAGATGATCCCCCGGCGTCTGCTGCTGGCCATGGGCCTTCTGGCCCTGTCCGCCCTGGCACTGGCCAGTTATGCCAGCCTGACCAACCGCCCGCTGGAAGGTGTGCCCGCTGCGGCCGCCGTGATACGGGAACGTGCCCTGATCCTGCAGGGCAATTCGGCACAGGCGGTCACCGTGCTGGATGCAAACGGCAAGGTGCTGGCCGACATGGCCCATGGCGGCTTTGTCACGGTGGTGCAGAACGCCGTCACCACGGCGCGGCGGCGGCAAGGTGTCGATCAGGCACTGCCGGTGCGGCTGGTGGAATATGCCAATGGCCGCCTTGTTCTGGAAGACCCCGCAAGTGGCGAAAGCTTTGAGCTTTATGCCTTTGGATCCGATAACAAAGCCGCGTTTGAACGGCTGTTTGACAAATAGGGAACCCGATCATGTCACTTTTTCACAAGCGAACAGAAGACGTGCCCTGCACCGTCGAGGTCAGCCACCGCTTCGAAGCCCTGCATGCCCATGTGCGGTTCAACAACGGCGCTGTCGTGCACCCGGGGGATGAGGTGCTGGTGCATGGCGCACCGATTGAGGCGGCCTTTGGCGAAGTGATCGTCGAAGACCGCACCGCCACCATCACCCGCGCCACGTGGATCGAACGGCTGTGGACCCGCGCCACAGGCGATTTCGGCTTCATGGAACTGTGCGAATTCTCATTCTCCGAGGAGGTCCGGCTATGAACGCGCACGCAACCACGCATGACGAGCTGCACGCCGAAGTGGCCAGCCAGTTCGATACCACGGCCATGGCCACGGAAACCACGTTGCTGAACCCGCGCTTTTACACCACGGATTTTGACGAGATGGACCGTATCGACGTCAGCCCCGTGCGGAAAGAATGGGACGTGCTGATCGCGCAGATGAAATCCGACCCGAACAAGGGCCATTTCAAGAAAAACGCGGAATGGGATCAGATCGATTGGGAAGGCATGGACCCGGCCCTGAAGGTGGAGTTCATCGATTTTCTGGTATCGTCCTGCACGGCCGAATTCTCGGGCTGCGTGCTCTACAAGGAAATGAAGCGGCGCGGCACGAACCCGGATATCTGCGAGCTGTTCAGCTACATGAGCCGGGATGAGGCGCGCCATGCGGGCTTCATCAACGATGCCCTGCGCGAGGCGGGTGTGGCGGTGAACCTGGGCTTTCTGACCCGCGCCAAGAAATACACCTACTTCCGGCCCAAGTTCATCTACTACGCCACCTACCTGAGCGAAAAGATCGGCTACGCGCGCTACATCACCATCTTCCGGCATCTGGAGGCGCACCCGGAACACCGCTTCCACCCGATTTTCAAATGGTTCAAGGAATGGTGCAACGATGAGTTCAGCCATGGCGAGGCCTTCGCCCTGCTCATGCGCACCGATGCCAAGCTGACCACCAGCTGGGCCAACAAGCTGTGGATCCGGTTCTTCCTGACGGCGGTCTATTCCACCATGTGGGTGCGCGATCATGCGCGGGTGGAATTTCACAAGGCGCTTGGCGTGGACATTGATGTCTATGACCAGCGCGTGTTTCAGGTCACCTCGGAAATCGCGCGGCAGGTTTTCCCGATCGAGCTGGACATCAACCATCCCCGCTGGATCCCGAACCTGCGGCGCATGAACGCGGCCTTTGTCGGCATGGAAGATGCCCACCGCCGTGGCGGCATCGGCGGCAAGCTGGCCAAGTTCGGCCACGGGCTGAAGGCCGCCTTCGCCTTTGCGCGGCTCTATACCATTCCGGTCATCCGCCAGACCCCGCCGGAATCCGTGCGGATGGAGCCTGCGTATTGACCGGATGTGACCATACCGCAGTTCACGCTGCGGGATGGCTGGCAGGATGGGCGCGTCCTGTCAGCCGGTGCGGCACCTCCCCTTTCGGGGGGGTGCCGCGCATGATATCTTTTGCGCCGAATAAGTCAGTTACTCTACGTGACGACCACAGCGGGCACTTGGCAGATTTGGCCCGTGACAAATCTGCCCG
>JALOSO010000219.1 GCA_025458385.1 Paracoccaceae bacterium
GGCTTCTTCGTCGGCCCGCACCTGTTTGACCATGTGACAAGCGATATGGACATCTACCGCAAAGAGATTTTCGGGCCTGTCCTGTCAACCGTGCGTGCAAAAACCTATGAAGAGGCGCTTGGCCTTGCCATGGACCATGAATACGGCAACGGCACCGCGATCTTTACCCGCGATGGTGATACCGCGCGTGATTTTGCCGCCCGCGTGAACGTTGGGATGATCGGGATCAACGTGCCCATTCCGGTACCTTTGGCCTATCACACCTTCGGCGGCTGGAAGAAATCGGCCTTTGGCGATCTGAACCAACACGGGCCGGATGCCTTCCGCTTTTACACGCGCACCAAGACCATCACCTCGCGCTGGCCATCCGGTATCAAGGAAGGTGCAAGCCTGAATTTCAAGCCGATGGATTGATCCGCATCAACGCCGCATTGTGTGATAGACCACAAAAGGGGGCGCATACCGCCCCCTTTTTGCTGCAAGAAAGCAACGCCATGACATGGATCACCGCCCTTGGCCTGAGCCCCACCAACACCGCAGCCTTGACGGCCCTGCCCCTCCGCAGCCTGCCGCCGCAAACCGTGCTGTTCCGGCCTGGTGATCAGGCGCAGGGCTTTGTCATCCTGTTGCAGGGCAGGATCGAGGTGTTCCTGACAGGCCCCTCAGGCCGCGAGATCATGCTTTACACCGTGGAACCGGGCCAAAGCTGCATCCAGACCACGCTGGGCCTGATGGCAGGTGAGGTTTATTCGGGCGAGGCCATTACGGCGTCCGAGGCCGAGGTGGTGCTGATCCCGCATCCCCTGTTCAACCGGCTGATCAATGAGGAACCCGCCTTTCGCCAGTTCGTCATGCAGGCCTTTGCGCGGCGCATGTCGGACGTGACGCGCCTGCTGGAACGCGTGGCCTTTGGCCGGATCGAGGCGCGCCTTGCCACCGCCCTGCTGGAGCTTGCCCATGAGGGTGAGGTGCAGGCCACGCAGGCCGAACTTGCCGCACGCATTGGTTCTGCGCGCGAGGTGGTGTCGCGCCGGCTGGAGGCGTTTCACAAATCTGGCTGGGTCGCCACCGAGCGCGGCACTGTGCGGCTGACCAACCCCGCCGCCCTGCGCCAGCTTGCCGCATCCTTGGACTAGGCCTGTGTGACCTCGTCACAGACGGCCCCGCGCTGTTGTCCTAATCTCTCCTCATCAAACGGGCAAAGCGCCCCATCATCACAGGAGAACACCATGTTCAAAACCAATGTCGGCAGCGTCGACCGCATCCTGCGCATCGTTCTTGGCCTTGCCCTGCTGGCCGGGTTCTTTCTGAACGCCGATGCCACCTATCGCTGGGCCTACCTGATCGGCATCGTGCCGCTGGCCACGGGGCTGATGTCCACTTGCCCCATCTACTCGCTCTTCGGCCTCAGCACCTGCCCGATGAAGCGCGGCTGAAGCCACATTTCTTGTGGATAACCCTGCGCAACCCTGCGCAATAGGGTGATTTTGCACGGTAGCGCTGGCAGGCTTTACCGCATGTTGCGCTCTGTGCTCCTTGTCTTGCTGGTCAATGCCCCCCTGCCCGCGTCTGCGGCCTGCGCCTCGCTGGTCGCCTCGATGTGCCCGGCGGGCGAACAGGCGCAGACCATGACCGCGCGGTTCCTGCGCGTTCCCGTCAAGCCACCCGCCTTTGCCGTCGGCGACCTGTTTCCCGTGGCGGACCACAGCATTCTGATGAACCCGGCCCGCTATGGCCTGCCCCCCGTTGACGGCGCGTGGCGCTATTACCGTGTCGCCCCGGATGTGTTCCGCGTCGATAGCGAAACGGGGATCGTGCTTGAGGTGGTCAGCAAAGGCAACCGCCGCCTGATGCGCTAGACACGCCATGCCTGGCGCAGCCGCTGCGAATAGGCCGCGTCATCCGTGCCATCATCGCCTGACACCGGCAGCACCGCCCGCGCCCGCAGTTCATCCATCGTGCCCGGCGGCAGCACCCCCAGCTTTTTCAGATAGCCCGGCAGATGCCCCGAAAAGATCAGCCGCCAGTCATAACGCAGCTTGCGGTTGATCGTCCGCACAATCTCGAACGGCACGGTCGTGCAGTTTGACGTGATCGTGTTGTACCAGGCCGCCTTGCGCGCCAGATCGTTGCCATGGTTGATGAAGGCCAGAAACAGCGCCCGCCGCGCCTCGGGCGTCATCAGCACCGGAAAGATCGACACCTTTTCGCGGCGCACATCGGTGCGCAGATGCACCACATCCCGTTCGTCCGCCGCAATCAGGATCAGTTCAAACCGCCGGAAAAACCCGCCGGTGATGGTGAACCGGTCGCCCTTCTGCCGCCGCGTCTCGCCTGAAATCACCAGATGCCTGCCATCGGCAAACCCGAAGCTGACCATGGTATGCGCGATCAGCGGGCTGGACCAGATCGACATGATCAGGTCCACACTGGTGATCGCCTCCGGGTCAACCTCCCAAGGCTCCCACGCCTCGACCACCTCTTTCTTGGTGATCCAGCGAAAGCGGCGCACATGCGGAATGGTGATGTTGCGGCCCATCCGGCCCGTCAGGCCATGCGCAACTTCCGGGATCCACGCCTTGTCATTGCGCGGGATGCGCGTCAGGTACCAGATGACGAAAGCCGCCGCTGCGCCCGCCCACCCCCACCAGACCGCGCCCGCATGGCCGAACCAGATCGCCGCAAGGCCAGCCAGCACCACCACGGCGACAAGGCCCTGCAGCGGGCGGATCAGCCCGACCGGCAAATGCGCGTCAAGTGCGAACCACAGCACCGCCGCCAGACCCAGCATCGCCACCAGCAAAAGAACCGTCACTGCCCACCCCTTTTCGCCAAGGTTGGGTCAGCAAGCGCCCCCGGTCAATACCACATATCGGCCTTGGTCGCCTTTCGGGCCGCCACGAACTCTTCCAACCCCTGCCGGATACCATCGTCCAAGGCGGGGGCCTCAAACTCGGCCAGACGCCGCTTCCACAGCGTGTTGGCGCGCGTGGCCGCATCGGTGGACCCGGCTGCCTCCCATTTCTCAAACGGCTCGTTATCCGAAAGGTCGGTATCCCAGAACGCCGTTTCGTAATGCTGCATGGTGTGCGAACAACCGAAGAAATGGTTGCCAGGGCCCACCTCGGCAAAGGCATCGACGGCCAGCTGGTCATCATCGATCTTCACGCCGTCAAGATAGGCATGAAGGGCACCGCACAGATCGGCATCCAGCATGAACTTTTCGTAACTCATGGACAAAAGCCCATCAAGGAACCCCGCCGAATGCAGGATGAAATTCGCGCCGCAATGGATGGCGGCAAGCATGGACATCGTGCCTTCCATCATCGCCTGCGCGTCGGGCAGTTTCGAGGTGGTAAAGTTGCCCGAACAGCGCAGCGGCAGGTTCAGGCGGCGGGCAAGCTGGCCAATGACCATGCTGCCAATCGCAGGTTCCGGCGTGCCAAAGGTGGGGCTGCCGGAACGCAAACTCATGCTGGACAGGAAGTTGCCAAAGATCACCGGCGCGCCGGGGCGTTCGAGTTGGGTCAGCGCGCAACCGGCCATGGTTTCGGCAAGCGACTGCACGATGCCCCCGGCATTTGTCACCGGCCCCATGGCACCGCCAAGGATAAAGGGCACGATCACCGCCGCCTGATTGGCCCGCGCATAGGCACGCAGCGAATTGGTCATCGTGCCATCCCAGACAAGCGGAGAGTTCACGTTGACGTTGCCAAGGATCACGCAGTTCTGGTCGACGAAATCGCGGCCAAAGACGATGCGGGCCATGTCGATACTGTCTTCGGCCCGCTCCTCGGCCGTGACAGACCCCATGAAGGGGCGGTCGGACAGGGTGATATGGGCCATGACCATATCAAGGTGGCGCTTGTTCACGGGGATGTCGGTCGGCTCGCAGATGGTGCCACCGGAATGGTGAAAGTTCGGGCTGGATTGCGCGAGCTTGATGAAGTTCTGGAAATCCTCGAGCGTGCCAAAACGGCGACCCTTATCAAGGTCCATGACAAACGGGCTGCCGTAGGCGGGTGCAAACACCACGGATTTCCCACCGATTTCAACGCTATGCGCCGGGTTCCTTGCATGTTGCGTGAACTTTGCGGGGGCGGTCTTGAGCACCTCGCGCAGCATCCCCGGCGGGAATTTCACCAACAGGCCCTGCACATCTGCGCCTGCCTTGCGCCAATGCTCCAATGCCACCGGATCATCGCGGAATTCGATGCCCGTTTCCGCCAGCACACGATCCGCCGCCGCCTCGATGCGCAGCAGGTTCTCTTCGCTTAGCACATCATAGGTCGGGATGTTGCGCAGGATATAGGGCCGCCCCATCCCGCTGCCCTTGGTTGCCCGTTGTGCCTGCCGCGCTGATCGCCCGCTTCTGATGTTCATGATGATCCTCCAACTGACCTCATCATCCGCCCTGACGCGGCAAAACCTCAGGGCGGGTGCGACAGTTGAAGGTTCGTTTTCGACCTTACTGGTCAGGTAACGACATCGGGCGTGGTGCGGCCCGTATGTTCGGCAATCCGCGCCAATCCGTGTGCAGCGCGGATGATCGGGGCAAGCGCCACTTGCGGGTCGTGATGCAGGCCGTCTGGCCCCGGCGCATAGCGTTCCAGATACAGGCGCAGGGTCGCGCCTTCCGTGCCCGTTCCCGACAGGCGCAACACGATGCGGCTGCCATCGGCAAAGATGATCCGCACCCCCTGCTTCTGGCTGACCGAGGCATCGACGGGATCGGCATAGGCGAAATCATCGGCGGCACTGATGGTCATGCCTTCCACCGTCTGGCCCGGCAGGCCGGCAAGTCTGCCGCGCAACTCAGCCATCATGGCGTCGGCCTTGGCGGTTTCAATCGCCTCAAAATCATGGCGGCTATAGTAGTTGCGCCCGAACTTGGCCCAATGTTCCGCCAGAATCTCGGCCACCGGCTGCTTGCGCACGGCAAGGATGTTCAGCCACAACAGAACGGCCCAAAGCCCGTCTTTTTCGCGCACATGGTCTGACCCTGTGCCAAAGGATTCCTCACCGCAAATGGTCGCGCGGCCGGCATCGAGCAGATTGCCAAAGAATTTCCACCCCGTCGGCGTTTCGTATTTGCCGATCCCCAAAGCATCGGCCACCCGGTCTGCTGCGGCGCTTGTCGGCATGGACCGCGCGACACCTTTCAGCCCGGCCTTGTAGCCCGGGGCCAGATGCGCGTTGGCCGCAAGAACCGCGAGGGAATCCGAAGGCGAGACATAAATCCCCCGCCCCACCACCATGTTGCGGTCGCCATCGCCATCTGATGCCGCGCCAAAATCTGGCGCATTGGCGCCAAACATCTCATCCATCAGGGCCTTGGCCCAGGTCGGGTTGGGGTC
>JALOSO010000019.1 GCA_025458385.1 Paracoccaceae bacterium
GTCGCCAGCCCCAGCCCTGCTGCCGCATCGGTAAAGATGTTCCAGCCGACTTCACGCTCGGGGTAGCCTTCCGGCTGCCAGGCCAGGATCACGCCCACCGCCTCGCCGCCGCCCTTGGGTTCCATGAAAAACCCGCCAAAGCCCTTCAGGGCCCAATGCCCCACATGATGCCCGAAATACCGCCAGGCCACTTCGCGCGTCATCGGGCTCCCGACGAATGCCGCGCGCGGGCCGGCCATGAAGGCGGCATAGGCCGGAAAATCCCGCAGCTCCGGCGCGCGCAGGATCAGGCGGTCGGTGTGCAGCACGGGTGTGGCAAAGGGCAGGGTCATGCTGCCCCCCGCAGATCATGCCGGATCACCACATCGCCGGGGTCGATGCCCGGCAGGCTGGCGTCAATCACGCCACCCAGACGCAGGCCAAGCGCGATGGACCGGGCATTGCCGGGATCAATGATGTTGGTGACATGCGGCCAGTCGAATGACGCGCGCACCCAGGCCAAGGCCGCCTCTGCCGCCTCGAACGCAATGCCCTGACCTTCGGCCTTTGGCACCACCATCCAGCCCAATTCCGGCCCGGGGAAGTGGTCCAGATGATAGATGCCGACTTCACCGACAAAGGCCCCGTCCATCTCAACCGTAAAGGCCCCATAGCCGCGCAACGGCCAGCAGGCCACATCACCGGCCCAGATGGCCCAAGCCTCTTGGCGGGATTTCGTGCCACCTTCCCAGGCTGCACGCGGACTGGCGTGGAACGCCGCAACATGTTCGAAATCGGCAAGCACGGGCATGCGCAGCGTCAGGCGGGCCGTGGTCAGGGTGGGAATCATGCAATTCCCCCCGCTGGCTGATGCAGCCAGATGTCCATGGGGCCGTAGATGGGATGGGTATTTTGCCCTTCCACAACGCAGCCCATGCGGCGGGCAAGTGCCCCTGACCGTTCGTTATGCGGCACGATCAGGCTGACAATTCGGCTCCAGCCCAGCACGTCATAGGCATAGCTGCGCGCAACCATCGCCGCCTCGAACGCCACGCCCTTGCCTTCGGCGGCTTCAAACAGGGACCAGCCGATTTCCGGTTCCGGCCAGTCATCCGGATGATACAGGCCAACAATGCCCAAAGGCGCATCCGTCGCCTTGTCGGCCACCATCCAGCGACCAAAGCCGCGGATGTGCCAGTGGCCCACCAGCGCGCAAAGCATGTGAAACACCTCATCCAGCGGGTTTGGCCCGCCGAGGATGCGCGTGCGGTCCGACTGGCGGAAGGCGGCGTAGCTGTCGAAATCAACCGCCATCGGCGCGCGCAGGCGCAGACATGCGGTCTCGATGGTGGGGATCTGCACCGTTATCATCCCCGCAGGCCCCGATTTTTCGACGAAAAATCGTTCTGCGCAGGCAATGCGCAGCCACAAATTTTCGTCGAAAATTTGTGCGCCCCGATCATTTCTTCTTCATCAGCCCTGACAGGCCTGCAGGCAGCGTAAAACCCTTTGGCATCCCGCCCATGCCCGGCAGGCCGCCTTTCATCGCGCGGGCCGCCTCTTCCAGCTGCGCCGGGTCCATCTTGGAAGGGTCCGGCAAACCACCCTTGCCCATCATCGCCTTCATCGCCTGTTTCATCATGCCGCCCTTGCCCATGGACTTCATCATGTCGGCCATCTGCTTGTGCTGTTTTAGCAGCCGGTTCAGGTCCTGCACCTCCAGCCCCGCGCCTGCCGCGATGCGTTTCTTGCGGCTGGCCGCCAGCAGATCTGGGTTGGCGCGTTCCTTCTTGGTCATCGAATTGATCAGCGCGATCTGGCGGCGGATCATCTTGTCATCAAGGCCTGCCTCTGCCGCCTTGGCCTGCATCTTGCCCATGCCCGGCATCATGCCCATGACACCCTGCATGCCGCCCATCTTGAGCATCTGTTCCATCTGCGCCTTCAGGTCGTTCATGTTGAACAGACCCTTGGCAAAGCGTTTGGCCATGCGTTCGGCAGCCTCCGCCTCGAACGTCTCGCGCGCCTTTTCCACAAGCGCCACGATATCGCCCATGCCAAGGATACGCCCCGCCACGCGGTCCGCCTCGAACGTCTCAAGCGCGTCCATCTTTTCGCCAAGGCCGACAAAGCGGATCGGCTTGCCCGTCACCGCCCGCATCGACAGCGCCGCACCACCGCGCCCGTCGCCGTCCATCCGCGTCAGGACCACGCCCGTGATGCCCACCTTGCCGTCAAATTCCGTGGCCACGTTCACGGCGTCCTGCCCGGTCAGGCCATCCACCACCAGCAGCGTTTCGCGCGGGGCCGCGATATCGCGCACCGCCTGAATTTCGTCCATCAGCACTTCGTCAATGTGCAGACGCCCCGCCGTATCAAGGAACACCACGTCATAGCCGCCAAGGCTCGCCTGCGTTTTTGCCCGCTTGGCGATCTGCACGGCGCTTTCGCCCTTGACGATGGGGAGCGAGTCCACGCCCACCTGCCCTGCAAGGATCTGCAACTGCTCCATTGCCGCCGGGCGGTTCGTGTCAAGCGAGGCCAGCAGTACGCGCTTGCCATTGCGTTCCTTCAACCGTTTCGCCAGCTTGGCCGTGGTCGTGGTTTTCCCCGACCCCTGCAAACCCACCATCAGGATTGTCGCCGGCGGATTGTCGATCTTCAGCGCATCGGGGGTACCGTCGCCTGCCAGCACCGCGACCAGTTCATCATGCACGATCTTGACAACCTGCTGGCCCGGCGTGACCGATTTCGTCACCGCCTGCCCGGTTGCCTTGGCCTTGACCGCCTTCACGAAATCCCGTGCGACGGGCAGGCTGACGTCCGCTTCCAACAGGGCCACGCGCACTTCGCGCAGGGCAGCATCAACGTCGGCTTCGGACAGCGCACCTTGCTTGGTCAGGCGATCAAACACGCCGCCAAGGCGTTCTGACAGGCTTTCAAACATGGCGCTCTCCTTATGGTTTCACCGGATATGGGGTCCGGCAGCGGATTGCCAAAGCAGAACGGCACCCGTGGGCGCAACGCGCTGACGGATGGCGATCCCCGCAAAGGCGACGGGACCGAAGGGGTGAACCTTCGGGGAATTGACGGGGCGTGTAGGCCCGCGTCGCCATGAAGTCAAGATCGGACAGAAGGCGGCGTCTGACCGCCGGGTGGGCGCAACTACAGCAGTTCGAGGCACATTATGGTGCAAACTTGTCGAGCGACACTTCCGGGCAATGACGGGTGAGAAGCGTCCGCCCCCGGGGGGGGCGGTCGGACGCCGCCCAGCGCGCTTCGCGCTTGATTCCGGGCAAGTAGCCGCCAAGGCGGCATTCAGCCTGCAAAACCGGAAAGACTCGCCAGACTCACACCCTACATGCCAAGGTTGCAAAAACACGACGGAAAGACCCCAACGCAATCGTCAGGGTCGGCCAAACCCGCCCCCCTGACCCAAGGGAGGTAGCCTGATGTCATCTCGTCTTCGTTTTGGTGTGTTCCTTGCCCCGTTCCACAAGCCGGGTATCAACCCCACGCTTGCCTTGCACAATGATCTTGACCTGATCGCCCATCTTGACCGCTGCGGCTATGACGAGGCCTGGATTGGCGAACATCACTCTGCCGGGTCCGAAATCATCGCCAGCCCCGAGATTTTCATTGCCACCGCCGCCGAGCGCACGCGCAACATCAAGCTCGGCACTGGGGTTGTTTCGCTGTCCTACCACAACCCCCTCTGGGTGGCCGAGCGTATTGTTCTGCTGGACCACCTGACCCGAGGCCGCGTCATGCTGGGTGTTGGCCCCGGTGCCCTGCCGACCGATGCCAAGATGATCGGCATTGATCCATCCCAAACCCGTGGCCTGCTGGAAGACAGTCTTGGCTGCATCATGCAACTGCTGACCAGTGACGAACCCGTCACCTTCAGGAATGACCGCTGGGATCTGCGCGAGGCCCGCCTGCACCTGCGCCCGTATTCGCAACCCCTGTTCGACATCGCCACCGCCGCCGTCGCCTCGCCCGCTGGCCCCCGCCTTGCGGGCCGCCATGGCACCGGCCTCATCTCGATCGGGGCCACCACCGCTGCCGGGTTTGACGCGCTGGCCTTGCATTGGGGCGTGATCGAGGCCGAGGCTGCCTTGCACAAGCAAAAGGTCGACAGGTCGAAATGGCGGCTCGTCGGCCTTGTGCACATCGCCGACACAATGGATCAGGCCAAACGCGACGTCGAATACGGTATCGAGCAATGGTTCCATTACTTTCAGGCCGTCGCGGCATTTCCGCAAATGGCCGTGCCGGGGAACAATGTGAAGGAAATGATCGACTTCGTGAACGAATCCGGCTTTGGCGCCATCGGCACGCCGGATATGGCCGTGAAACAAATCGACCGCCTGATGACGCAATCAAACGGCGGCTTTGGGGCATACCTCATGCTCGCGCATAACTGGGCCGACAAGGCTGCCACGCACAAAAGCTATGAACTGATCGCGCGCGAGGTGATGCCGCATTTCCAGGGGCATCACATGGCCACGATGGACAGTGCGGCACGGGCAGAAAAGCTGCGGCCGGACCTTGCGGCCAAGCACGCGCAAGCGGTGGAAGACATGCAGGCACGCTATGCAGCCGAGGTGGCAGGCCGCGTGCATTGATGCGGCGGCGGGGCGGCCGCTGGTGGCCCCGCCTCAGTCCCCCTGCAGGCCATCGCCCGTATCAAGGGTGATCGGCCCGGTCCAGACCAGCGCGGAACCGGCCATCCGGGCCAAATGCCGCGCGCGTCCTGTCCGATGCTTCGGTCACTGCGGCCCGGCCAGCCTGCATGCCGGTGACCCTGAACGCTGCCCCGAAAAGCCAATCCTTGCCCGCAGGCCGGGTCAGCGGCGCAATGCCCAGCCCCCCGGCATCCGCGCGGGGGGCCTTCAGGATCTGCACCTTGACCCCCTCATCATGCAGGACTGTGACGCAGCCGCCAGCGATCTTCTTTGCAAAAAATCGTGACGGAACTGCAGGCTGTCTTGTCACATCCGGCGAACCGTGCCCTTCTGTGCATCCGCGCACCGTTTGGGGGTATGGATGGAAAACTGGGACGAAATCCGCACGGCCTTTCAGGTTGCCCGACTGGGCACGGTGTCTGGTGCGGCCGAAGTGCTGGGTGTGCATCATGCCACGGTCATCCGCCATATCGATGCGCTAGAGGCGCGCTTGGGCACAAAACTGTTCCAACGGCATGCGCGCGGCTATACGGCAACCGAGTCTGGCCGCGATCTGCTGACGGTCGCCCAGACCACCGAGGACCAGTTCAGCCAATTGGCCAGCCGGATCAAGGGCCAGGGCGAAACCGTTGCGGGCGAACTTGTCATCACCTCGATCGCCGGGATTGCATCGTTGCTGGTGCCGGCCATCGCCAGCTTTCAACAGGAACATGCCGCCGTCGCCGTGCGTTTTCTGACGGATGCCCGCGTCTTCCGGCTGGACTACGGCGAGGCGCATGTCGCCGTGCGCGCAGGCCCCGCACCACAGGAACCCGACAATGTGGTGCAACCCCTGCACCGGTTGCCATCGGCGCTTTATGCCGCGCGCAGCTATGTTGCGCGTTACGGGCTGCCGCAGGGCGAGGATGATCTGGCCGGGCACCGCTTTGTCAGCATGGATGGTGAAATTGCCCGCGCGCCGTTCTACGTCTGGCTGCGCAACAAGATCACGCCCGATCAGGTGGCGTTTCATGCCATCGATTCGGTTGCCACGCAGGCGGCAATCCGGTCTGGTGTCGGCCTTGGGTTTATCGGCCTGCGCGATGCGGCGGGTGACCCCGATCTGGTGCAGGTCTTGCCACCGCGCGCCGAATGGGACAGCCCGCTGTGGCTGGTGACGCATGTCGATCTGCACCGCACGCGCAAGGTGCAGGCGTTTCTTGCGCATCTGAAAGAGGCGGCAAAGGCGTGGGGGCATCTGCCCGCCGAAAAAAGCTGAGCGATGGCCGCGCCATGCCCGGTGTGGCCTGGTTCAGGCCCCGGCCCGCCAAATCGCCAGGCCTGCCCTTGCACCCCGTTGCCAGCCGCACGCCCTTGGGCCACACTCAGCCGCAAAACAGGGAGCCGCCATGCGCAAGTTTCTGGTCGTGCTGGACGACACACGCGAATGCCTGAATGCGATGCGCTTTGCGGCAATGCGGGCGGCACATACCGGGGGGGCGGTGCAGATCCTGTCGATCATCCCGCCCGAAGAATATCAGCACTGGATGGGCGTGGCCGACCTGATGCGCGCCGAGGCGCGTGAGCGGATCGAAGCGCATTTTGAGGTGTTCGCGAAATGGATGCGCGACAAGCAGGGCATCAATCCCGAACTTGTGATCCGCGAAGGTGACCCGGTTGCGCAAATACTGGCGCAGGTAAAGGATGACACGGCCATCGGCGTGCTGGTGCTGGGGGCTGGAACGGACAAGGCAGGGCCAGGGCCGCTGGTAACACAGATGAGCCGGAATTCAGGCAACTTGCCGATCCCGATCACGATTGTGCCGGGGGATATGTCGAAGGAACGACTGGAAGCGATCACGTGATGCAGACGGCGCAGACCCGGATCAGGATCCACCCGCAGCCTTGGCCGCTGTTTGCGCTGTGGTGCCTGCTGGGGATGCTGCTGCTGGCGTTGCCGGTGCGGGCGCAAACGCTGAACGACCCGGTCGATGCGGCAAGGCTAAGTTACGAGGAACGCCGGGTCATTCAGGCCGCACTGTCATTTTCCGGGCAGTATCTGGGGTTGCTGGATGGCGAATGGGGCCGGGGCAGCGAACGCGCCCTGTCACTTTATGCGTCGGAACGCGAAGGGCGGGTCAATGCAACCTATGCCACCGTCGCGACCCTGCTGGCAGAATTCGGCACCGAGGTGGCCCAGAACAACTGGCAGATGATCTATCTGGAAAGCGTCGATGTGTCCTATGCGCATCCGCTGGGGCTGCTGCTGGAAAACCCTGATGAAACGGTGATGCAGTTCGATACGGCCGATGACAGTTTCAGCGTCAGCATCGATTTCAGTGACCGGACCGGGGCCACCGCCATTCATGCCTTTCTTTACGGACAGGGCCTGCGCAGCCCGGAACCCTATCAGAACTACCGCGATGAACGGCTTATCACCTCGGTTACCCTGCCGGGCGGGCTGCTGGCCTATGTGCGGTCTGACTGGGTAGGGGATGGCTATGTGACCTTTTCGCTGATCGCGGCAGACCAGCATCGCGCGCGGCTTTCGCTGATCGCAGGGTCGATGCAGCGGGGCGAAGCGCCGCAATTCACGCTGCCGCCGGGTGGGCGTCTGGCGGCGGTGCTGACCGGGGCCGTGGGCGCGCGGGTGGCCGCGCAACCGCCTGACCCCAATCCGTTTGACGGGATTGCGCCGGGCGCGCAGGGCAGCGGGCCCGCAACCACCCCCCCTCGGCCGCAGCCGGAAGAACAGGTGGTGATCCTGCCCCCCGACACCGGGCCAGCGCAGCCGGGTACGCCCGATGCCGCGGGCGGCCCGCAAGGCCTGCTTGATCCACCCGATGATGCACCCGGGGCGTTTGCCGGCGAAGGCACGCTGGTTGAACCCGACACCGCGCCGCCACCCGAAGAAGGCTGGAACAGTGGCAATTTCAGCAGCTCGGGCACCGGGTTCTATATCAACCGCGACAACATCGTCACTGCGGCGCATGTGGTCGAGGGATGCCGCCGGATGGAACTGGCGGATGCGACCGTGCTGTCCGTGATCCGGTCAGAACCCGACCTTGACCTTGCCGTGCTGAAGGTGCCCGGCGATGCCGCCGTGCTGTTCGAACCCGGCGAAAGCGATGTCTGGCTGGAAATCAGCCCCGAACTCAACGCAAGGCTGGGCGAGACCGTCACAGCGCTCGGGTTTCCTTATCTGGGTCGATTCGGGCAGGGCCTGACGGTCACCGGCGGCAATGTCAGCGCACTGCCCGGCGGGCGGTTCGGCGACAGCCAGATCATGATCTCGGCCCCGGTGCAGCCCGGCAATTCGGGCGGGCCCCTCTTGAATGGCGATGGCGAGGTGATCGGCGTGGTTGTCGCGCGCATTGATGACATCACCGTGCTGGAGGAGACCGGCACCCTGCCGCAGAACATGAACTTTGCCGTCACCAACGCCGAGCTGAATGATTTTCTGGCGCGCGCACAGGTGACCTTTCCGCCGTCGGACGGGCAAGGCTTTGATCTGTCGCGCGGCGTGCCCGATGTCGTGTCAAATTCGGTGGTGCCGCTGTTCTGTTTTGAATAGCCGCGCAGGGCGTCAGCGGCATTTCAAAACGGTGTGACAGCGTGTTGCCCCTTTTCGTTCCGGGCGTTTTCCCGCACAACAGGGCATGCTCGCCATCTTTCTCAAAACCCTGCCGTTCTTTGCGCTGATTGCGACCGGTTATCTTGCGGCCCGGACACGGTTCTTTTCGGCCGAGGCGACAGCCTACCTTACCAAGTTCGTCTTTTACTTTGCCTTGTCGGCCATGCTGTTCGGCTTTGCCGCAAACCTGTCCCTGGGCGCGATCTTTGACTGGAATTTTGTGGCGGCCTATCTGCTTGCGTCACTTTTCATCTATGCCATCGCCTTTGCTGTGGGCCTGTTTCGCGGCATCAGCATCGAAGAGGCCGCGGTCGAGGCGCAGTGTGCCGTGATCGGCAACGTCGGCTTTCTGGGCATCCCGATGCTGGTGCTGCTGCTGGGGCCGCAGGCCGCAGGGCCACTGCTGCTGGTTCTGGCAATTGATCTGATCGTCTTTTCGTCGCTGATCACACTGGTGATCACGACCCGGCGGCAGGGAACACTTTCACCTGCACTGGTGCGCATCCTGTTCATCGGGCTGTGCAAGAACCCGATGATCGTGGCAATCACGCTGGGGCTGGGCTGGGGGGCAAGTGGTCTGGCCGTACCGGTGCCGGTCAATGAATACCTCACAACGCTGGGGGCCGCTGCCACGCCTTGCGCGCTGTTTGCCATCGGGGCCTCGCTGGCGGGGCGCAGTGCCGAACGGGCGGGCGTGGCCAGCTGGCTGGCCTTTTGCAAGCTGGTGCTGCATCCCGGCGCCGTGGCGGTGCTGGCCTTTGGTGTGTTCACGGTCGAGCCTTTTGCAGCAGCGGTGATGGTGGTGGCCGCCGCGCTGCCGGTGGCCGGGAACGTCTATATTCTGGCGGCGCATTACGGGGTGGCGCCGCAACGGGTATCGACGGCGATCCTGATTTCGACGGCAGTGTCGATTGTGACGGTGACGTTTGTGGTGGCGCAGGTGGGACGATGACGCTGTACATTGACGCGGATGCGTGCCCGGTGAAGGCGGAGGCAGAGCGGGTGGCAACGCGGCTGCAGGTCAAGATGGTGCTGGTGTCAAACGGGGGAATACGGCCTTCGGCGAACCCATGGGTCGAAAGCGTGTTCGTGCCGGATGGCCTTGATGTGGCGGATGACTGGATCGCCGAACGCGCAGGGCCGGGCGATGTGGTGGTGACGGGCGATATTCCACTGGCGGCACGTTGTGTGGCGGCGGGGGCGAAAGTGCTAAAGCATAACGGAGAGGAACTTACCGCGGACAACATCGGGATGGTGCTGGCAACGCGGGATCTTATGACAGAGATCCGCAGCGCGAACCCTTTGCATCAAGGGGGCGGCGGAAAGGGTTTTACGCCGGCAGACCGGTCGCGATTTCTGGAGCGGTTGGACAGGGTGCTGCGGGCGGCGAGGCGCTAGCCGATTTCTGCACAGAAATCGGTCCGGAATTTTCGAAAATTCCGGACCGGAGTTTTGCAAAACTCCGGCTTCAAGCGTCGCGGTTGGGACAGACCCCTGCCCTGCGCGCGCGATGATGGCGTCATGACAACCGTGCCGCGTTTCAGCCCTGCGATGACGGCCATCCTGTTTGCGGTGGCGGGCAGTGTGGTCTTTTCCGTCAATGACATGGCAATCAAGTGGTTGTCAGGGGATTACGCGCTGCATCAGGTGATCCTGACGCGCGCCATCATTGGCATGGTCTTTCTGTTTGGTGTGATGACGGTGCTGCGTGTGCCCTATCGCAGCCTGATGACCACGCGGCCCAAGGGGCATCTGCTGCGGGTGTTCTTTGTCGTGATTTCGAATGTCACGTATTTTCTCGGGCTGGCGGCACTGCCGCTCGCGGATGCGGTGGCGATATCCTTTGTCTCGCCACTGATGCTGACCGTGCTTTCGGTGGTGGTGCTGGGCGAGCGGGTGGGCCCGCGCAGGTGGGCGGCTGTTGGCGTCGGGCTGCTGGGTGTGTTGATCATGTTCCGGCCGGGGGTCGGCGTGTTTGAACCGGCGGCCGCACTCGTGCTGATATCGGCGATTTGCTATGCGGCGACGAACCTGATGACGCGCGCCATGAAGGCTACGGAAAGCGCGTTTTCGCTGCAGTTCTATGTGCAATGCGGGTTCATCGTGGTCTGCACGCTGATGGGTCTGACCGTCGGAGACGGGCGGTTTGCCGGGTCTGACAATGCGTCACTGGCGTTTCTGTTCCGGGGCTGGGTCTGGCCTGCGACGGCGGATTGGCCGGCGTTTCTGGCCAGCGGTGTGGCGGTATCGGTGGGGGGGCTGATGATCGGGCAGGCCTACCGGCTGGGCGAGGCGGGGCTGGTGGCGCCGTTCGAGTATGTCTCGGTCCCGATTGCGGTGTTCTGGGGGCTGGTCATTTTTGGCACCTTGCCCGACAGCTGGGGCTGGCTGGGGATTGCGCTGATCATGGGGGCGGGGTTGTATACGATCTGGCGCGAAGCGAGGGTGCGATGAAGGTAGAGGCCGTGATCTATGATATCGGCAATGTGCTGATCACCTGGAACCCCGAACGCTATTATGACAGCCGGATCGGTGCTGCGGCACGCCAGCAGCTGTTCACTGCCGTCGATCTGCACAAGATGAATGATGACATTGATGCAGGCGCGCCGTTTCGCGACACGATCTATGACTGGGCGGCGCGGCACCCGGCCTGGGCCACCGAAATCCGCTGGTGGCACGACCACTGGATCGACATGGCCAGCCCGCGGATCGAAGGGTCGATCCTGTTGTTGCGGCGGTTGCGTGCCCGGGGGGTACCGGTGTTTTCCCTGACAAACTTTGGCATTCATTCCTTTGCCTATGCGCTGACGCAGTACGATTTTCTTGCCGAATTCGACCGGCCCTACATTTCGGGGCATATGGGCGTGACCAAGCCCGATCCGCGCATCTATCAGATGGTCGAGGCGGATTGCGGCCTGCCGCCGGAAAGCCTTTTGTTTACGGATGACCGGGCCGACAATATTGCGACCGCCGCGGCGCGGGGCTGGCAGGTGCACCGGTTTGATGGCGTGGCAGGGTGGGCGCAGCGTCTGGTGGATGCAGGGCTGTTGACAGCCGAGGAGGCGAGGACATGACCGTGAACATCGGGCCCGAGGCCGAGGCGCATCTGACATGGAGCGGGATCACAACGGCCCTGGCGGCGGGGCACCGCCTGCCGCGGGCCGAAATTCAGGATATCTTTCTGTATCGCGGAACGGACACGCTGTTGAACCGGGCGGCGTGGATCGACGGATTGGGGCAACTGGTCAAGGTGGCAACGATCTTTCCGGGAAATGCACCGGGCAGACCAACGATCAACGGGGCGGTGAATCTGTTTGACGATGCAACAGGGGAACTGACGGCGCTGGTGGATTTTCATCTGGTGACGAAGTGGAAGACGGCAGGGGACAGTCTGCTTGCGGCATCGCGGCTTGCGCGCAAGGATGCGCGACGGATTTTGCTGGTGGGTGCAGGGGCCGTGGCGCGGTCGATGGTGGATGCCTATCGCAGCCAGTTTCCGGGGGCGTCATTCACCGTCTGGAGCCGAAGCCACGCCAGTGCAGCCGCCATGGGCCTGCCGGTGGCCGCTGATCTGCAGGATGCCGTGGCGCGGGCGGACATCATCTGCTGTGCAACAATGGCGACAAGCCCGGTGGTTCGGGGTGACTGGCTGCAGCCGGGGCAGCATCTGGACCTGATCGGGGCCTACAAGCCAGGAATGCGCGAGGTTGACGATCTGGCAATGACCCGCGCAAGGGTTTTCGTGGATTCGCGCGCAACGACGCTGCATCACATCGGCGAGTTGATGGCACCGCTGGCAAGCGGGGCGATCACGGAAGGCGATGTGGTGGCGGATTTCTACGATGATCCGGGGCTTTTTGTGCGGCGGTCGGATGATGAGATCACAATTGCCAAGAACGGCGGGGGCGCGCATCTGGACCTGATGACGGCGGATTATATCTGGCGGATGTGGGCGGGACGGGCCTGATACCATGATCGGTGGCGTTCTTGCTGCGGGCGCTCATCACTCCCATGCGGTCGTTGTTCGCTGGCACCCTCAGCGAAGAACGACCGAACGGGAGTGATGAGCGGCCCGTTGCGCGCCCTGTCGAACAAGGCGCGGGTCGGCGGGCCAGCATCCCTTTGGCGCCGATATCTGGGCAAGGTTGAAGGGCCGCTCAGGTGAAGGTGCTAAGAATTTGGCCAAGCGGTTTCTTGCGTTTGGCGACGGCGGGCACGGTGGCATTTTCCGCGGGGTAGCCAACAGGCAGGATCATCACCGGCTTTTCATGCGCGGGGCGGGCGCAGAGTTCATTCAGGAATTTCATGGGGTTGGGCGTGTGTTCAAGGCAGGCGAGGCCTGCGTTGTGCAGAGCAGTAATCAGGATGCCGGTGGCAATGCCAACGCTTTCAGGGACATAGTAGTTCTTGTAGCGGGTGCCATCATCCGTCATGCCGTAACGCTGGGCGAAGATGACGATCAACCAGGGCGCATCCGTCAGGTGGGGTTTGTGCGCGCCTGTTCCGATCGGCTCCAGTGCCGCCAGCCATTCATCCCCTGCCCCACCGGAATAAAAGGCGCGTTCTTCTTCCTCGGCCCCCGCGCGGATGGCGGCTTTCATGGCCGCGTTGCTGATGGCGACGAAATGCCAGGGCTGGTGGTTGGCGCCGGAAGGTGCCGTGCCGGCAGTGGCGATACAGGTGGCGATAACTGATGCGCTTACGGGCGTCGTGGCGAACTGGCGCACGGAATGGCGTTTGCGCATGTGCGCAAGGAAGGCGTCAGCCGCAGCCTGCGCATCGGGGACATCAAGCCTGTCGGGCAAGGGCAACGGTTGGTAGGACACTTCGCCTTTACGGTACATTAGCCGCCCCCGATGAATACCCCGGCAGCAAAGACCAGAGCGCCGCCAAGCACAACCTGAAAGGTGGCCCGCAGGAAGGGTGTCTGCATGTAGCGGTTCTGGATCCAGACGATCGCCCAAAGCTCGATGAACACCACCGCGATGGCGATGCTGGTGGCCGTCCAGAAATCCGGGATCAGGTAAGGCAGCGCGTGGCCAAGGCCGCCCACGGTGGTCATAACGCCCGACGCAAGCCCCCGCTTGAACGGGCTGCCGCGCCCCGACAGCACACCGTCATCATGGGCGGCCTCGGTAAAGCCCATCGAGATGCCCGCGCCGACCGAGGCGGCCAGGCCGACGAGGAAGGTGGTCCAGGTATCTTGCGTGGCAAAGGCAGTCGCAAAGATCGGGGCAAGCGTGGAGACAGAGCCATCCATCAACCCCGCAAGGCCGGGTTGCACCCATGTCAGGATGAACTGGCGGTTTTCCGTGGCGGATTCTTCGGCCGTTGCCTCGCCTGACGGCGAAAGTTGGTCGGCGCGGCGTTCGTGGCCAGCCTCGGCTGCGGCAAGGTCACCCAGCAGCTTGCGCGTGGCCGCATCGGCGGTACGCGCCGCGGCGCGTTCATAGAAGGCGCGCGCGGCGGCCTCCATCTGGTGCGCCTCGGCGCGGATACGGTCGAGGCTCAGGTTCGCCGTCAGCCAGACGGGTTGGCGCGCGTAATAGCCCGCCACATGTTCGCGGCGGATCAGCGGAATCGTATCACCAAAGCGCGCCTGATGCAGGTCGATCAGGCGTTGGCGATGCGTGTCCTCTTCGGCTGCCATGCCTTCGAACAAGGCGGCAGAGGCCGGGTAACCGGCCCGCAGACGCTGGGCATAACTGCGGTAGATGCGGGCATCGTCTTCCTCGGATGAGATGGCAAGGGCGAGCACATCCTGTTCAGACAGATCAGCAAAACGACGGCGAAGGGCAAGGGCTGACAGCATGGCACACCTGTTTTGGAATGATTCTAATCTATGCCTGCCATCCTGGTCCGCAAGCCTCATTTCAATACTGAACCGTTCAGTTTGTTTTTTGCTTGCAAAACTGAACGAATCGGTTCATATAGCAAGACATGAACCGAACGGTTCGAAAAATGGAGAATGAAATGAAACGCTTCGCATTTGCTATGGTTCTGGTTGTGGCGGCTGCACCGGCCTTTGCCTTTTCGATCGACATGACGATGCCAACGCTGTTCTTCCCGACCGATGCCACACCGGTGCTGTCGACCTCGGGCAAGTGAACACCGCCACGACAGCAGACTTGTTGCATGACCCCCACCCGGCTATGGTCGGATGGGGGGTATCGATGAACCAGGCCATCATTCGCAAAGGGCGCAAATTCGACCAGGTGCTGGATGGCGCGCGCAAGGTGTTCATGCGTGACGGGTTCGAGGGGGCATCGGTAGACGATATCGCGCGGGAAGCCGGGGTATCGAAGGCGACGCTGTACAGCTACTTCCCGGACAAGCGCCTGCTTTTCATGGAAATCCTGCGCACGGAATGCCGCCGCCAGACCGAGGAGGCCGAGGCGGAAATCACGGAAGGCCTGCCGCTGGAGCAGATGCTGACGATGGCGGGCGAGCGGATTGCAGAATTCCTGATGTCGGATTTCGGGCGCAGCATGTTCCGGCTGGTGATGGCAGAAGGGCAGCGGTTTCCCGAGATCGCGCGCGAGTTCTACTGCAACGGGCCGGGCCTGATTCATGACCGGCTGGTGTTCCACTTTGGCCATATGGTGGCCTGCGGCGTGCTGCAGATTGAGGATCTTGATCTGGCGGCGGATCAGTTCGCGCAGCTGTGCAAGGCGGCGATCCATGAAAAGCTGCTGTTCGGGATGCAGGATACGATCCGGCAGGAAGATGTGACGCGGTCGGTGACGGGGGCGGTGCAGATGTTTCTGGCGCGCTATGGCACGGGGGCGAACGGTCAGGGTCAGGCCTGTTGAACTGCACAAGGACGGGGGGCCAGCCCCCCGCACCCCCCGGGATATTTGTAGACCAAAAATGAAGCAGGCCGGACGGGAAGAGGGTCAGCCGTTTTCGCGCAGGATGGTGCCGGCGAGGTAGAGGCTGCCGCAGATCAGTACGCGGGCGTACGGCGTGTGGCGGGCAATGTCTGACAGAGCAGCGGCAACGCTGTCGGCTGTCGTTGCGTCAATGCCGGCGGCGCGGGCGGCATCGCGGGTGACTTCGGCGGGGAGCGTGTTCTTTTCGCCGGGGATGCTGACGGCGTGCAGGTGGGTGGCATGGCCGGCCAGAGGCTCCATGTAGCCCTTCACGTCCTTGGTATTCAGCATGCCGCAGATCAGATGGGTTTCGCGCGCAGGCATTTGCGCCAGTGTGGCAGCGACGGCGGCACCGCCTGCGGGGTTGTGGCCGCCGTCCAGCCAGAGTTCCACTTGCGGGGCCATGTCAACGAGGGGACCGTGGCGCAGGCGCTGCATGCGGGCGGGCCAGAAGGCGCGGGTGACTGCCGCCTCGCAGGCGGTGTCACCAAAGCCCAGATGGCGCAGGGCCATGAGGGCGGCCCCGGCGTTTTCTATCTGGTGGGGGCCGGGCAGGTTTGGCAGGGGCAGGTCCAACAGGCCGTTTTCATCCTGAAAGATCAGACGGTTACGTTCGGCCCATACGTGCCAGTGCTGACCATGGGCAAGCACTGGTGCGCCCATGCGGGCGGCCTTCGCCTCGATCACGGCGAGCCCGTCTTCGGTCTGGGGTCCGACGATCACGGGCACGCTGCGTTTGATGATCCCGGCCTTTTCGCCCGCAATCGCGCCGACCGTATCACCAAGGTATTGCTGATGGTCCAAAGACACGGGCGTGATGATCGTGAGGCGGGGTGCATCGACGACGTTGGTGGCATCGAGCCTGCCGCCAAGGCCCACTTCCAGCAGCGTCCAGTCGGCAGGGGTGCGGGCAAAGGCAAGGAAGGCGGCGGCGGTGGTGATCTCGAAAAAGGTGATGCTGTCGGTGCCATTGGCGGCGGCGCATTCATCCAGCAGTTCCGTCAGCAAGTCTTCGGAAATCAGATCGCCTGCCAGCCTGATGCGTTCGTGAAACCGTGCGAGATGGGGTGAGGTATAGGCGTGCACGCTGGCGCCTGCCGCCTCCAGCCCTGCGCGGATCATGGCCTGCGTGCTGCCCTTGCCGTTGGTGCCGGCGATGTGGATGACCGGGGGGATGGCCTTTTCCGGATTGCCAAGACGCGCGAGCAGGCGGTGCATGCGGTCAAGCGTCAGGTCAATGACCTTGGGGTGCAGGGTCATCATCCGTTCAAGGATGGCGTCCGATCCAGTGGGCATGGGTCTTTACTGCGCGGCCTGAATCTCGGGCACATCGGGCGTGCCGGGCGCGGGAAGATCACCCTTGATGGCAGGTGACTGGCCCATCAGCATGCGGATGATGGTGATCAACTCATCCCGCATGTTCTTGCGATGCGTGACGCGGTCAAGCATGCCATGGTCCAGCAGGTATTCCGCCTTCTGGAACCCTTCGGGCAGTTTCTCGCGGATGGTCTGTTCAATCACCCGTGGCCCGGCAAAACAGATCAGCGCATTGGGTTCGGCAATCTGCACATCGCCCAGCATGGCATAGCTGGCCGTCACGCCACCCGTGGTGGGATGCGTCAGCACGACGATATAGGGCAGGTTCGCCTCGCGCAGCATCTGCACGGCGACGGTGGTGCGTGGCATCTGCATCAGGGACAGGATCCCTTCCTGCATGCGCGCGCCACCCGATGCCGCGAACAGCACGAGCGGGCGCTTCAGCTTCACGGCGCGTTCGGCAGCCGCAATGATGGCATTGCCGACGAACATGCTCATCGAGCCTGCGATAAAGCTGAAATCCTGTGCCACTGCGACGATGGGCGTGCGGCCCACCTCACCTTCGGCCACCAGCATCGCCTCTTTCTCGCCACTGGCTTTTTGCGCGGCCTTCAGACGGTCGGTATACTTCTTCTGGTCGCGGAATTGCAGCGGGTCGACCACGGGTTCGGGCACCTTGACCTCGGTGAAAATGCCAAGGTCGAACAGGGATTTGAACCGGTCACGCGGGGTGATGGCCATGTGGTGATCGCAGTTCGAACAGACATGCAGGTTCATGGCGAGTTCGCGGTGAAACAGCATGGTTCCGCATTCGGGGCATTTGGTCCACAGGTTTTCCGGCACCTCGCGGCGGGAAAACAGCGAGTTGATCTTGGGGCGGACGTAGTTGGAAATCCAGTTCATATGCCCCTCGGCCCTGTCTGCTCTGCATTCCCGAAATAGCGGCGGGGGGGTGAAATTGCAATCACCCGGCGGGATCAGGTTCTGGCTGCGTGAAACTTTCCGCCAGCGGGGCCGTTGCTGCAGGCATGGGCATGCAAGGGAGAGCGCCGATGCCGCAGGGACCACTGATCTATCGCCAACGCATCTGGACGCGGATCACGCATTGGATATGGGCGGTCTGCCTGTTTTTCCTGATGCTGACGGGGTTGCAGATCTTCAATGCGTTTCCGTCGCTGCATGTGGGGATGGAAAGCGGGTTTGACTATGACAATGCGATCCTGTCGATCAGCGCGGTGCAGGAGGGGGATGCCCTGCGCGGGGTGACGCGCGTGGGGGGGTGGGAGTTTGATACGACGGGGCTGCTGGGCGTATCGAACGGCGAAGCGCGGGCCTTTCCCAGTTGGGCGACGATCCCGAGTTACACGAGCCTTGCGACGGGCCGGGTGATCCACTTCTTTTTTGCTTGGGTGCTGGTGGGCACCTTGGCGGTGTGGCTGGTGGCAAGTGCGATCAACGGGCATCTGCGGGATCTGATCCCGACATGGGCAGATTTGCGGGGTCTGCCGGGTGATGTGGTGGACCACGCGCGCCTGCGCATTCACCACACGCGCCGCTATGGGGTGCTGCAGAAGCTGGCCTATGCGGGCGTGCTGTTCGTGGCCTTGCCGCTGATGATTGCGACGGGTCTGACGATGTCACCGTCGATGAACGCGGCCTTCCCTTGGCTGCTGGATGTGTTCGGTGGGCGGCAGACGGCGCGGACGGTGCATTTCATCGTGATGTGGGCATTGGTGGGGTTCTTTGTGGTGCACATGCTGATGATCGTGATTGCCGGGCCGCTGAATGAACTGCGGTCAATCATCACGGGCTGGTATCGCGTGGATGAAGGAGAGGCATGATGCAGCGGCGCAGGTTTATGGTGGCGGCGGGCGGGGCCTTGATGGGCCTGTCGGGCTGCAAGGTGCTGGACACGGCGGCGAAGCCCGGGGGTGCGGCGCGGGGGGTGCTGATGGCGGCGAGCGGGCTGACCTACCGCACGCAGCGCCTGCTGGGGGGTGATGCGCTGGCACCGGAATTCGCGGCGGCGGATATCCGACAAGGGCAAAAGCCGAATGGCACGATCAACCCGAGCGATGCGGATTACCAGACACTGGCCAGTGCGGGGTTTGCGGATTGGCGGCTG
>JALOSO010000020.1 GCA_025458385.1 Paracoccaceae bacterium
GCCTGCCGGGGCGGAACGCCTGACGGCCCATGTCACGGCGCCGGATGTGCTGGCGCGGCGGTTGGGGCAGATCGGCCTTGTGGCGCGGGGGCAGGGGGCAGCCTTGCAGGCGGCGCTGTTGCCGGGACAGCGGCTGGTCAGCCTTGAGGGCGATCTGTGGCGGTGGGACGGGTTCCGCGTGGGGGCGGAGGATGCGCCATCTGCGGCGGCCTTGCGCCTGCAGCAGTTGAACCGGCTGGCAGCGTTGCGGCGCGATCTGGAACAGGTTTCGGCGCGCGCGGAAGCGGCCGTGGCCACGCATGAGGCCCTGCAAGCGCGGCTTGCTGACCTTGCCCGCGCGGACCAGATGGCGCGCGAGGCCCGTCGGGCCGCTGACGGGCGTGTGACAGATGCGAACCGCGCGGCCGCCCGGGCCGAGGCGGACCGGTCGATTGCGGCGGGCAAGCTGGAGGCGGCGCGGCTGGCCGTCACGCGGTTCGAGGATGAGGCAATGGCGGCGCGGGGGCGGCTGCGCGAGGCCGAGGCGGGGATGGCCGATCTGCCTGACCTTGAAGTGGCGCGTCAGACGGTCGACAGCGCGCGCATGGCGGTCGAGGCGGCACGGCTGACGATGCTGACACGGCGGTCCGCGCATGATGAACTGCGCCGCGAAGGTGAAGCGCGGGTGCGGCGGCGGCAAGAGGCGATCAAGGAATTGTCGGGCTGGAAGCACCGGCTTGACACGGCGGTCCGGCGGATTGCAGAACTTGGTGCCCGCAAGGATGACAGCGCGGCCGAGTTGGAAGAGGCGCTTGCCCTGCCGGAAGAGATTGCCGCAAGGCGCGAGGCGCTGGTAGAGGCGATGGATGCGGCGACGCTGCGCCGCAGTGCGGCGGCAGATGCCTTGGCCCTTGGCGAAACGGCGCTGCGCGCAGCAGCCGATGCCGAGCGCGAGGCCGAGCGGCTGGCGAGCGAGGCGCGCGAAATGCGGGCAAGGGCCGAGGCGCGGGCCGAGGCGACATCTGCGGTGCTGACGGCGGCCACGCAGCGCATTGCAGACGAGACCGAGATGACGCCATCGGCCCTGCTGGAAAAGCTGGGGTCAGACCCGGCACTGATGCCGGACGCCGAGGCGCTGGATATCGAGGTGAACCGCCTGAAACGCCAGCGCGAGGCGCTTGGCGCGGTCAATCTGCGGGCCGAGGAAGATGCCAAGGCCGTGCAGGATGAGCACGCCACGTTGCAGGCCGAAAAGACCGATCTGGAAGAGGCCGTCAAGAAACTGCGCGCGGGTATTTCAAGCCTGAACCGTGAAGGGCGCGAACGCCTGCTGACGGCGTTTGAACAGGTCAACACCAACTTTGCGACGCTGTTTACCCATTTGTTCGGTGGTGGCGAGGCGCGGCTGGTGCTGGTGGAATCGGACGATCCGCTTGAGGCGGGACTGGAGATCATGTGCCAGCCGCCGGGCAAGAAACTGGCGACGCTGTCCTTGCTGTCGGGTGGCGAACAGACACTGACGGCGCTGGCGCTGATCTTTGGGGTTTTCCTGGCCAATCCGGCCCCGATCTGCGTGCTGGATGAGGTGGACGCGCCACTGGACGATGCGAACGTCACGCGTTTCTGCGACCTTCTGGATGAAATGACGCGCCGGACGGAAACACGCTTTCTGATCATCACGCACCATGCGGTGACAATGGCCCGGATGGACCGGTTGTTCGGCGTGACAATGGCCGAGCAGGGGGTCAGTCAGCTGGTCAGCGTTGATTTGAAAAAGGCGGAAAGTCTGGTTGCCTGATTCTGGTTACGCGGCGTTAACCGGAATCATGCAAGAACAGGGCGTGAACAAACCGCTAAAGGCCCGCCCATGCAAAGCTTTGTCATCTTGTCTGCCGTTCTGACCTTTGCCCTTTGGGTGCAAGACAGCGTGAACCGCACCAGTGCGGGGTCATGGCAAAGCGCGCCGGTGTTTCCGATGCTCAAATAGCGATCTTCTGCAGCGTGTCACCCAGGCCAAGGCTGCCGTCCTGCACCACAGCACACAGGATGCCGCGCAGGCGCAGATCGGGGTGGCCGGGCGCAGTGATCCAGTCCTTGGCGTCTGCCCCATAGCGGGCCTTCCATTTGACGCAGCCATCGTTGAACAGGCCCGAGACGCGTAAAGTCGCCGTGCCGGCCTTCAACAGCGTGCCCGGCGGCAGATTGGCCAGTGACAGGTCCAGATCGGCCACGATGGTATCGCCGGGGTGTGGGGCCGTGTCGCCGGGTTGCCAGACCAGGTCGAGCACGCGGGCGGGCAGGATGGAAATCTGGATATCCGGATCAGGGCGGCCATCGGGCAGTCGCAACCAGGGTTCGGTCAGCCAACGGTCACCCGGCACGCCTGCAGCGCGGGTCAGGGTCAGGCTACCGGGAAAGGTCCGCTCGTTCCGGGCCGGGCGAAAGCACAGTTGCCGGACCGTTGTCAGACCCTTGGGTGCCGCAAGCACATGGGGCAGGGCAGCCGTCAGGGTCTGGGTGGTCGGGGTCAAAGCAGCAGCATCCACAGGCCCATGGCGACCATCCCGATATTCTCCAACAAGGATACAGCCCCCAAGGGCACGTTGGAATTGCCGCCGACACAGGCGCATTTCAATTCGCGCTTCTCGACATAGACTGCACGATAGACCGACCAGCCGCCAATTGCCCCGATGACAATGGCGATAGGGCCGGACACCCAGTGCAGGGCCATGGCCAACATCAAAAGGCCCGCAGCACCTTCAAGGAACGGATACAGATAGGCATAGGGCACCCAGCGGCGCGCCAAGAGATCATAGATCAGAAAAGTGGAACTGAAGCTTTCAAGATCGCGCAGCTTTTGCAGCGCCAGCAGGCACATGGACAGCGCACCAAATGTCATTAGAACGGCCGGGGCTGACAGGCCATGCATGGACCATTGCAGCGCGATGGCCATCAGGGCCGCCATGCCGAACAGCGCGATGATGGGTCGGTAAGTGGGGGTTGTCGGGCGCGCCGGGGCAAGCCCCAGATGGGCGCGCAGATCATCATACCCGCCAATGCGTGTGCCATCGATAAAGACCTGCGGCGTGGTCTTCACTTCCTGTGCCGCCTTGAAGGCGTCCACCTCAGCGCGCGTCGGCATCGGATGATCTTCGATCGTGAAGCCGTGCTTTTTCAGCAGGTGCAACGCCTTTTGCCCCGAAGGACACATGTGCACCGGGGCAACCATGCGATAGATCTTGGCGACAGGCATCAGGGCAATCCTGCAAACAAAGCGAATCCTGCGGCTGTTTTGCGCCTGATCGGGCGCCCTCACAAGGGGCGCCTCGTCCTCGGGCCCGACCTGCGTCCCTGTCAGAACAATGCGATCACGGCGACGATGGCCAGCGCCAGCGCCCAGGCGCGCCACAAGGCCCCGACAGCCCGGTCAACCTCTGCCGCACCGATGCGCCGCGCGCCTTTGGCATTGACCCAAGGATAATCCTTGCGCGCGCCGTGATAGCTGCGCGGCCCTGACAGCGCGATGTTCAACACCACGGCCATGGCGGCCTCGGGCCAGCCCGCGTTCGGGCTGCGGTGCAAGGGCGCATCGCGCAGGATGGGGCCGCTGTCATACCAGCCATGCGCAAGGGCGATCAGGGCTGCCGTGATCCGCGCTGGCACGAAGTTCAGCACGTCGTCAAAACGTGCAGCGGCCCATCCGAAAGCCTCGTGCCGCGGCGTGCGATGGCCGATCATGCTGTCGGCGGTGTTGGTGATCTTGTACAACAGCAGGCCCGGCAGCCCCAGGATCAGGTACCAGAAAATCGGGGCGATCACCCCGTCTGACAGGTTTTCCGCCGCACTTTCGATGGCCGCGCGCGCGACTTCGGCCTCGGTCATGCGGGCCGTATCGCGGCCCACGATCATTGCCACGGTCGCCCGCCCATCCCCCACTGACAGGCGCAGCGCATTGGCCACAGCACGGACATGGTCTGCAAGGCTGCGCTGCGCCAGCAGAATGGCCACCACGACAATCTCGATCAGGCCGCCATCGGGGATCAGATGCAGCGCAAAGCCCAGGGCCAGCGCTGCAAGGGCCAGCCCCGCCATGGCACCGACGCCGTTCAGCCGCCGCGCCGGGCCATGGTTGAACTGGCGATCTGCCCAATCCACCGCGCGGCCCATCAGCACGGCCGGATGCGGCGCGCGCGACCATAGCCATTTCGGTTCACCCAAAGCCGCATCCAGCAGCATCGCAGGCAAAAGCAGGGTCGCGCTCATTCCACACTCCGGGTTGCGCAGCGGAAGTGGGCGATCAGGGCACGAAAGTCCAGCAGCCTGCGGGCAAATTCACCCTTGGGTTGCAGAATGCTGCGGCAAAACCGTCACATCCGGGTCACAAGCCCGATACGTTTGTATGTTGCCTTGATTTTAACCATTTGCGCTGCAGACTTATCCACAAGGGTGGCACTGCGTCACCGAGTCGGGGATACCATGCTGGAATTTCTGCCCAAGGACGTGCGTGAAGGGCTGGAGGCCGCGCGCAAGCGTGATCAGAAAAAGCGGTCTCGCCTGCGCGTGCAGGTCGGAGAGGCGGTTTTTCCGATCTTGCGCTTTTGGGACGAAGGCTTTGCGCTGGATGCCAGCCTGACGCCAAACCTGCGCGGGTTGGTAGATGTGTATGATGGCGCGCGGCACATATTTCAGTGCCTGATCATTGCCTCGGCCCAGGAAAACGGAGAGCTTGTGTGTGATTTCAAGCGGTCGACGATGGTGTCCGATCGCGCGCCGCTCGACTTCTGGCGCGATGAGAATGCGCCGGTGGCCTTGCTGCCCAAGGCCTGACGCGCCCCACCGTTTCCGACCCCCCATCAGCGCCTTTGCTGGATCACATGCGTTGCTTCATGGGGAAGCGCGTTCTGGTCCGGGCCGCTGCCAAAGCTGATATCGTTGCCAGCGGTGAAGGCCCGCGCACCCATGTCTGCCAGGGGGTTTTGCCCACCTGCGCCGGGCACCCCGCCGAACCCCGCCGACGCCAGCGCCTGGCGCACATCGTTGACAGCAGACACCGGGGCAGATGGGCTGGCCGCCCATTGCACCCGTATTTCGCGCCCCGCAGGCATGCCGTGCTTGCGCAACAAGGCCACCAGCTGTGCGCCATCTTGCACATAGGTCATACCCGGATGGCTTGAACTTGCAGAGGCAAAGGTGATTGGCAAGGTGGCGGGCAGGCCGCCAGTGCGCAAGGTGGCCATGGCCGTGGTCAGCGCCGAATTCAAAATCAACATTCCCATGATGTCATCCTCGACGTGGATCAATGCCTGCAGAATGCGGCATACCCGACTGGCCTGTCGACAGGAATCTTGGCAATCAGGGCCTGACCTCGACGATCGTATCGCCATCGGTCGACGCCCAGATCTCGCGCATTTCGGCGTTTGAGACAGCAATGCAGCCCGCTGTCCAATCGCCCTTGATGACCGTACCATCCGGCAGGGCATTGGGCTGGCCGTGGATCATGATGTCACCGCCGGGGTCATAGCCACCCGCGGCGGCGCGGGCACGGTCCTGTGGCTGCGGGTAATCAAGGCCGAGGGACAGGTGGTACTTGCTTGCGTCATTGCGCACGGCGATGCGGAAAAGACCTTCGGGGGTGCGGCCATCGCCCTGACGGGTCTTGTCACCGGTCGGGGCAAAGCCAAGCGCGATCTGATAGGTGCGCAGGGTGCGGCCATTCTGCATCAGGGCCATCTGCCGCGCGGATTTATCCACGATGATGCGGTCGGCGGTGCCGATGATAGGCGGAAGGTCAGGCAGGGGCGGGGTGCTGCGGAAATAGAACAGCGCCCCCGCCGACAGCAGCAGCGTCAGCAGGGTGAAGGCGGAAAACAGGCGGGCAAGGCCCCTCATTGCAGATCGGCAAAGGCCCGTTGCAGGCGGGCTACGGCATCAATGATCTGCGCACGCGGGGCGGCAATGTTGAAGCGCAAGGATTGCGCGCCGCCAAGGCCAAAGCTGCTGCCATGGTTGGCGGCAATCAGCGCGTCCTTTTCAACGCGGCGGATGAATTCGGCGGGTTCCATCCCCAGCCCAGAAAAATCGACCCAGGCAAGATAGGTGGCCTCCAGCGGCATGGACCGCACGCCGGGAATGGCGTTGACGCCCGCATCAAAAATGCGGCGGTTTTCATCAAGATAGGCCATCAGCGTATCCACCCACTGGGCGCCTTCGGGGCTATAGGCGGCGGTCGCCATGTGCATCCCAAAGGCATTGGGCGAGATGCCAAGGGCGTTCATCCTGTCGGTGAACCGGGCGCGCAGGGCGGGGTCCGGGATGATGACATTGCCGGTATGCGCACCGGCGATGTTGAAGGTCTTGGTGGGGGCGGTCATCATCACCAGCCGGTCGGTGATGTCAGGTGCGGCAAGCGGCATGACGGTGTGCTTTTGCCCCGGAAAGACCAGATCGTGGTGGATTTCGTCGGAGACAAGGATCAGGTCATGGCGGACGCAGAAATCTGCCACGCCGCGCAGTTCGGCGGGCGTCCACACCCGCCCCCCGGGGTTGTGCGGCGAGCACAGGATCAACATGCGGGCTGTACCGTCCATTTGTGCATCCCAGGCGGCAAAGTCCATCGCGTGCTGCCCATCACGCAGCACCAGCGGGCATTCGACCACCCGCCGCCCTGCCGCCCTGATGACCCGGGCAAAGGCATGATAGACCGGCGTCATCAGCACAACGGCATCACCGGGCCGGGTATAGGCATCGACGCAAAGGGCCGTTCCGTTCACCAGACCATGCGTTGTCATGATCGCGTCGGCCGCCACATCCCAGCCATGGCGGGTTTTCATCCACCAGTGAATGGCAGCAAGGTATTTGCGGTCATCGCCAAAATAGCCGTAGATTCCATGCGCGGCCATATCCTCGACGGCCTTTTGCACGGCCTGCGGTGGGCGGAATTCCATGTCAGCCACCCACATGGCAAGACCATCGGTGGCGGGCACGCCGAACATCGGCTCCATCATATCCCACTTGACGCAATGGGTGCCGCGGCGGTCGATCTGTTCGTCAAAGTGCATTTCTTGCCCTCACCGTGTAGAATTTAATGCTGTATGGTGCACTTCAAGCAGAAAAACAATCTCACTATCCGGACCAAAAGAGAATAAAATATCGTTGCACATGCATTTTTCAGCACAAAATCCCGATGCGACAGATGGGTTCGGCCGGTGGCCTGTTGCCCTTGCACCCTCTTGCACCAAACCGCCCCGCGCCGTAAATCCCGGATATGATCCGCCCCATCGTCATGCACCCCGATCCCCGCCTGAAAAAGCCCTGTGCGCCTGTCGCGGCAGTGACGGATGAGGTGCGCGTGCTGGGGGGCGACATGCTGGCCACCATGTACGCGGCCCCCGGCATTGGCCTTGCGGCACCGCAAGTGGGGGTGTTGCTGCGTGTCATCGTGATGGATTGCGTGAAGGGGGCCGATGCCACCCCGCGCCCGATGGTTCTGCTGAACCCCGAAGTGATCTGGTCCTCGGAAGAGGTGAACACCTATGATGAAGGCTGTTTGTCGATCCCCGATCAATACGCGGATGTGACGCGGCCAAAGGTGGTGACGGTGCGCTGGATGGATCTGGATGGGGCGACGCAGGAAGAAACCTTTGACGGGTTGTGGGCGACCTGCGTGCAGCACGAGATCGACCATCTGAACGGCAAGCTGTTCATTGATTATCTGGGCCCGCTGAAGCGCCAGATGATCACGCGCCGCATGGAAAAGTGGAAGCGGGAACGCGCGCGGGAACAGGTGTGATGCTGCGCAGCGAAAGCGCAGCATGACGGCGCGAAATTGCCTGCCTTGGCCGCACCCGATGCTGCGCAGCAAAGCTGCAGCAGTTGCGGCTGTCACGGATGAGGTCCGCAGCATCTGGCAAGACATGATCGACACGATGGAAGCGATGCCGGGCGTTGGCCTGGCAGCGGTGCAAATCGGCGTGCCGCTGGCGCTGGCGGTGGTGGATGCGTCGGATACCCGTGGGCAGGCGATCCGCATGGCGAACCCGTCGGTGCTGCACGCGTCAGCCAAGATGAACGCGCATGAAGAAGCCAGCCCCAACCTGCCCGGCGTCTATGCGCTGATCGAACGCCCCCGTGCGGTGACGGTGCGGTTCATGAATGCGCTAGGTGATTGGGAAGACAGGGATTTTGTTGGGTTGTGGGCGACATCGGTGCAGCACCAGATCGACCATCTGGCGGGCAAGATGTACTTTGATCATCTGTCACCCCTGAAGCGGTCCATGCTGATCAAGAAGGCGGAAAAGCTGCGGGGGCGCGGATGAGGGTGATCTTCATGGGCACGCCGGATTTCAGCGTGCCGGTGCTGGAAAGCCTGACGGCGCAGCATGAGGTTGTGGCCGTCTATACCCAGCCGCCAAGGCCCGCCGGGCGCGGCAAGCAAGACCGGCCCAGCCCGGTTCATACACGCGCTTTGGCACTTGGGCTGCCAGTGCGCCACCCGGTTTCGCTGCGCAGCGAAGAGGTGCAGCAATCCTATGCAGCATTGCAGGCGGATGTGGCGGTGGTGGTGGCTTACGGGTTGATCCTGCCGCAGGCGGTGCTGGACATGCCGCGCCTTGGCTGCCTGAACATCCATGCGTCCTTGCTGCCGCGCTGGCGCGGTGCGGCCCCCATTCACCGGGCGATCATGGCGGGGGATGCAGCGACAGGCGTGTGCATCATGCAGATGGAGGCGGGCCTTGATACCGGGCCGGTGCTGCTGCGAGAGGCGACGCCGATTGGCCCGGAAGATACGACACAAGACCTGCATGATCGTTTGTCGGGCATGGGCGCGCGATTGATCTTGCAGGCGTTGGACGCGCGTCCATCGGTCCTGGTGCCGCAACCGGACGAAGGTGTCACCTACGCCGCCAAGATCGACAAGGCCGAGGCGCGGGTAAACTGGACACGGCCGGCCGAAGAGGTGGATCGGCTGATCCGTGGGCTGTCACCCTTTCCCGGTGCATGGTGCGATGTCGGGGGCGAAAGGGTGAAACTGCTGCGGTCACGTTTGGCCGAAGGTGCGGCGCAGCCGGGGCAAGTGCTGGGCGGGTTCAAGGTGGCCTGTGGCACAGGGGCGGTGGAAATCACGCTGGCGCAGCGCGAAGGCAAACGGGCGGTTGCGGCGGATGAGTTTCTGCGCGGCATCGTGATGCCGGACCGGCTGGGCTGACCCGGTCCGGCTTGGTGGCAGGCCCCCCACCCCCATCCCCTCCCCACAGAGGGGGAGGGGAGGCGCTGCTGGCCGTTCCTTGCGACAGTGCGGAACGGGTGCCTCCCTCCCCCCGCGTGGGGGAGGGATGGGGAGGGGGGCTGGTCTGCGGCAGGGCCTTACATCCGGCGCAGCGTTGCCTATATGCTGAGGGCAGACATCGAAGGGCCGCGCCATGCCGCTTATCCTGTTCGTCGCCGTCATCGGCATCGCTGCCGGGCTGATCGCCGTGCGCGCGATGAACGTGCGAACCGATTTCATCACCGCCGCCGCGTTTGGCATTGGTGGCGCACTGATTGGCTGGTTTGTGCTGCGGGCCTTGCTCAGCATTTCTGGCACGCTGGTTGCTGTGGCGGGTGCAACCATCGTGGCCGTGCTTGGGGCGCTGTTGCTGATCCTGATCTGGAAGCAGTTCAAGTAAGCCTGCGCAGCACGTCTTTCAGCGCAAAGCCCCGCGCGCCTGTGGCATCCCACATCAGCCGCCCCTGCCATGCCGCAAACAGGATCGCCGCCGCCTGCCCATCCTTCAGCCGCAGGGTCAGTTCCCGGATCACCTGCCGTTGCCAAGCTGCCGCCCGGTCCTGCAGCGCCTTTTGCGTCAGCAGGGGCGGCACCGGTGGCAAGGTTTTCAGAAACGCTGTCGCCCCCTTTTCATTCATCGCCGCCTCGGCCGCCGCTGCCTTCAGTGCCGCATCCGCCTGATCCCAGCCATCCAGCAGGGCCGCCACCAGCATGCCTTCCGCGCTACCGAACCGCTGCACCAGCGTTGCCGCCGCCAGCCCCGTCGCCCGCCCGACCGCGCGGAACGACGCCGCCTGCGGGCCTTCGGTGGCCAGAATGTGCCGCAGGGCGGCGAAAACGGCTGTGTCAGGGATGATCTTTGTGCGTGCCATGCCGCCACGCTACGCGGGCAGGCGCGCGCAATCAACCGTCTCGCTTGGGTGCATCCGGCCGGGGTGGTGCCGACCGGTAAACCGGCAGGCGCCAGCCAAAGGCCATGCTGCCCGCCCGCAGCACCAGCGTCACCACGGCACAGGCCAGCAAAGGCACCAGCCCCGTCTGCCCCAACAGCCCCGCCAGCAGCGCCGCCCCCACGCCGCAGAAGGCCGCCGTGACATAAAGTTCGCCCTGCCGCAGCACCAAGGGCACCTCATTGCAGACCACATCGCGCATCAGGCCCCCCATGCAGCCCGTCATCACGCCCATCACAATCACCACCGGCCAGCCCGCACCCACGGACAAGGCCGCCGCCACCCCCGCAGGCACAGCAATCGCAAGGGCAAAGGCATCCAGCCACCGCATGGCGGCATATCGGCTTTCCAGAAAATGCGCCGTGAAGAACACCACCACCGCCGCCCCTGATGCCAGCGCCAGCACCAAGGGATCGGCCATCCAGAACACCGGACGGTCCAGCAGCACATCGCGCAAGGTGCCGCCGCCCACCGCCGTCAGGCAGGCAATGAAGATGAACCCGACAATGTCCAGTTGTGACCGGCTGGCCACCAAGGCCCCCGTCAGCGCAAACACAACCGTTGCCGCATAATCCAGCAGCCGCAGCGTCAGCGCGATATCGGCAGGTTCAATCATTTCGCAGGTTTGAAGGGTGCCATGCCCCCGCGGGCCAGCGCATCCGCGCGCTCATTCTCGGCATGGCCCGCATGCCCCTTGATCCAGCGCCATGTCACGCGGTGCCGCGCCTGTGCTGCATCCAGCCGCTGCCACAGATCCACGTTCTTGACCGGCGGCCCGCCCGCCGTGCGCCAGTTCTTGCGCTTCCAGCCTGCAATCCATTCGGTGATGCCGTTCTTCACATAGGCGCTGTCAGTGACAATCGTGATCTCGCTTGCCACCTTCAGCGCCTCCAGCGCGGAAATCGCCGCCAGCAGTTCCATGCGGTTGTTCGTGGTCAGCGCCTCGCCCCCGGCAAGTTCGCGTTCCTTCACCACCACATCGCCCTCGCGCGCAATCAGCAGCACGCCCCAGCCGCCGGGACCGGGGTTACCGGAGCAGGCGCCATCGGTATAGGCGAACAGATCAGCCATCAGCGGCAATAGGGGCCGTTGCGGTGATTGGCCGTATCAAAGTGCATGTGATCCTCGTGATAGCCGTCTGATCCGGGGCCAAGCGTGGTGCCGAAGATGCCGCAACCCGCCTGATAGGCCGTGCGCATTGCGCGGTTCCAGTTGTTTGCCACGGTTTGCACCGTGCCATCGGCCAGAACGATGCCTGCGATATCAATCGCCTTGCCGCGCCCGTGTTCGCTGATGCGCGCGCCGCGGATATGGTTGCGGGTACGGCAAATGTAGTGGCCCGCCACTTGCAGGCCAACCACCTGATTGTCATAGGCCGGTTGCAGGCCCTGTTCCACCCACTGCGCCAGCGCATTGGCTGTGACGCAATCCATTGTCGCGGGGGTTGACAGACGCACGCCCGCCACTTCGGTAATCTGGACCGGTTCTTCGACGCCGCAGCCGTTGGTGCGGCTGCGGATGCGGTCGATGGCCTGCCCTGTCAGCGCAGGGTTGCCGCAGATGCCATTCCCACGCGGGGCAGGGGGGGCGTCACTTGTTTGCAGGGCGGCAGCGGCCGCCGCCGGGCGCGCCCGCGGCCGCAGCGATGTTTCGGGTGCCGCACCTTCGCCTGCCGCCGGGGCCGGGGCTGGTGCAGCCTCGGCCACGGCAGCCAGCGCTGCGCCAATTGCGGCGGCGGCCAGTTCAGGGTCAACAGGCGCAGCCGGGTCAACCGGGGTGACATCGGGCGTAGTATCAGCAGCGATTGCAGCATCTGCTGGGGCCACCGCCGCAACATCGGGCCGCGCCTGTGGAAACAGCGATGACGCGAGCCCCTCTTCGGCCCATGCCGGGCCGGGTGGGGCCAGCAGGCCTGCCGCCAACCATGCTGCGATAACCGCCGCGGTGCCGCGCATCGCCGCTATAGCCCCTTGGCCGGCACGCGGCCGAAATCCGGGGCTGACGTGTCTTGCCCCGCCTCGATTATTCCGCGCCGAATGGCCCGCGTTCGGGTGAAATAGGCATGCAGATGATCGCCATCCCCCAGCCGGATGGCGCGTTGCAAGGCAAACAACTCTTCCGTAAAGCGCCCCAGAATATCCAGCGTTGCGTCCTTGTTTGTCAGGAACACATCGCGCCACATCGTCGGATCGCTGGCGGCAATGCGGGTGAAATCACGAAAGCCGGTTGCCGAATACTTGATCACTTCGCTGTTGGACACGCGCCGCAGGTCATCCGCCACGCCGACCATCGTATAGGCAATCAGGTGTGGCGTGTGGCTGACCACGGCCAGCACAAGGTCATGGTGCGGGGCATCCATCGTATCGACATTCGCACCCATGCCTTCCAGCAGGCCGCGCAACCGCGCAAGCGCGCCTTCATCCGTGCCCTCAACCGGCGTCAGCAGCCACCAGCGATTCTGGAACAGCGTGGCAAAACCCGAACGCGGGCCCGAATACTCCGTTCCCGCCATCGGGTGACCCGGAATGAAGTGCACGCCCGCAGGCATATGCGGCGCGACGGCGGCAATCACCGCCTGCTTGACCGACCCCACATCCGTGACTGTTGCGCCCGGTGCCAGATGCGGGCCGATTTCGGCCGCCAGCGCCCCCATCGCGCCGACAGGGACGCAAAGCACCACAAGATCGGCCCCCTGCACCGCTTCTTGCGCCGTATCACAAACCCGGTCGCAAAACAGGTCACGCGCAATGCTGCGTGTTTCAGCGGACCGCGCATACCCCACGATTTCACCCGCAAGCCCACCTGCGCGCATGGCATGCGCCATCGAGGATGCAATCAGGCCAAGACCGATCAGGGCGACGCGCTGGTAGATCACTTTACACCCTTGAACTGCGCCACGGCATGCGCCACGCGGCGGCATCCGGCCTCATCCCCGACTGTGATCCGCAGGCAATGCGGCAGCTTGTAACCAGCGACGCGCCGCACGATCAGGCCCTGCCCTTGCAGAAAGGTATCGCAGGCTTCGGCCTCATCCACATTGGCAAAGCGCGCCAGCACAAAGTTTGCCATCGACGTATCCGAAGGCACGCCAAGTTCGGCCAGTGCCTGTGCCAGCCAGGTACGCATACGGGCATTTTCGCTGCGACAGCGGTTGACATGGTCCTGGTCGCGCACGGCGGCTTCGGCAGCATCAAGCGCTGTTGTCGACAGGTTGAACGGCCCGCGAATGCGGTTCAGCACATCAATGATGGCGCGCGGCCCATAGCCCCAGCCAATGCGCAGGCCGCCAAGGCCATAAATCTTGCTGAAGGTGCGGGTCATGACAACGTTGCTGCGCGCTTCGACCAAAGCAGCCCCGCCATCATAACCCTCGACATATTCTGCATAGGCACCGTCCAGCACCAGAATTGCCTTGGGCGGCAGCCCTTCGGCAAGGCGGGCCACCTCGGCGGCGCTGATCATCGTGCCGGTGGGGTTGTTCGGATTGGCGATGAACACCAGCCGCGTGCGGCTGGTACAGGCCGCCAGAATGGCATCGACATCAGCGGTGCGTTCACGCTCGGCCACCTCGACCGGCGTTGCGCCAACAGCCATGGCCGAAATGCGGTACATCAGAAAACCGTGTTCGGTAAAGACAACCTCATCCTTTGGCCCGGCATAGGCCTGGCACAGAAAGGTAATGATCTCGTCTGAGCCCACACCACAGATGATGCGGCCTGCATCCAGGCCATGCACCTCGGCGATGGCCCCGCGCAGGCTGGCGTGGTCGGTGTTGGGATAGCGGTGCAGGCTGTGCACGCTGCGCTGAAACGCCTCTTTCACCCGGTCCGAAGGGCCGAAGGGGTTTTCGTTTGACGACAGTTTCAGGGCATTGGCCACGCCCGCCACATGGGCCTTGCCACCTTCGTAAAGGGCAATGTCCATGATTCCCGGTTGCGGGCGGATAAGGTCGGTCATTTCAGGCTCCCCAAGCTTGGCCCGGTTCTAGCGGCGGGGGGGCCGCATGGCCAGAGTATTTGTGCCCACGGGCACGCGCCGGGCGCGATCTGCGCGACTTAGTGTTTGTCGGTCCTTGCGGCCAGCCAGTCCATCAGCGCCAGCAGCACGCCAGACACCACAAACGTCAGATGAATCACAACCAGCCAGTAAAGCTGGCTGTCGGTCGGGGCCTTTTCCGTGCTTTTGCCCAGTTCCATGAACACCTTCAGCAGATGAATGCCGGAAATGGCAACGATCGAGGCGATCAGCTTCATCTTCAGGCCCGAGAAATCAACCTTGCCCATCCAGGACGGGCGGTCCTCGGTATCTTCGATATCAAGCTTCGAGACAAAGTTTTCGTACCCGGAAAACAGCACGATCAGCAAAAGGTTCGCGGCCAGCGACAGGTCGATCAGGGTCAGCACCGCCAGAATGCCCTGATCGGCCGACATGGAAAATGTCTTTGGCGCGTAATAGACCAGTTCCTTGACAAAGACGACCGACAGCATCGCCAGGCTGACGACCAGCCCCAGATACATCGGGGCCATCAGCCACCGGCTGGCAAACAACCCGCGTTCGAACTGGGTTTCGATCCCTGGCTTCTGTGTCATCCCTGCCCTCGTTTGCGGCGTGTCGCGCCGGTTTTCTGGCTGTCAGCTATCTGGCAATTCGGCCAAAGGTGCAAGCGCCGCGCCTGCCACCCGCCGCGCCAGATGGCCACCTGTCAGGGTTGCTGCGCGAACCAGGCAAGGCCGATGCCTGCCTTGCCGCCGCGCCCTTCGATCTCGGCCCGGATCAGCGGCATCAGATCGCCTGACAGCTTGCCATCCTGCGCAATGGCCGTGGTCAGCGGATCATCCGAGGCGATGACGACGATCAGATGCGGCTGCGGCGCGGTTGCGGTGCTGGCTGCAAGGCCAAAGCTGAAGGTGGCAGAGCCGTCAGGCTGATTGGTCAGCTGGCTGGTCAGGTTGAACACCCGGCCTTCCGGCGTGATCAGTGCCATCCATGTCGGGCGCCCCCGGCGTTCGCGGATCTGGCCAACCATGAACCCGCCCGCCGCCAGCGTATCGCTGTCCAGTGTCACGGTCGGGGCCGGTGCGCCAAGGCGCTGAATCGCGCGGGCGGCCTCGACCACCGGGCATTGCGGGTCACTGATCACGCGATCCTTGACATCGGGCTTGCTGCCAAACGCGGTTTCATAGGCTGCAGGCAACGCGGCAAAGGCCCCGGTCTTGGTGGCGAACCCTTCAACCATACCGGCAAGGGCCCCGGCCTCGACCCGCGAGGCATAGCTGCAGGCATCGCCCGGAAATGCCGCCAGAAACGCCTCACGCGTCGGGGGCGCGCCGCCTTCGGTGGGTTGAGACGTTGTTGTTGGATCGGTTGCACCCGTAGCGCCCCCGCCCGCAGTGGGCGCGGGATCCGTTGCGGACCCGCTGCCCGCCACATCTGTCGATCCGCCAGCCGGATCGTCCGCCGGGGCCGCGCCGCCAAGGTAACCCTGTTGCCAGGCAAAGCCACCGCCAACGCCCAGCAGGGCCAGCAGCAAAAGCCCGACAACCATCCCGCCGCCACCTGACTTCGTCGGTGTCGCCATGGCTGGCGCTGTCAGCACCGATGGCCCCGCGGGTGGTGCCATTCCGCCCAGCAAGGGGTTGTTGCCAAACGGCGCGGCCGAGGTCGTTGCCCCCGGCATCCCGATTCCCGAAATCTGGGCCTGCGGATAGCCGGTTTGCTGCTGGGCCTGCGGCACGCCCAACGGATATCCCGTTTGCTGGGGTGGCATGTAACCGGGTGGCTGGGTTTGCGGATAGGGCGGTGGCGCATAGCCGGGCGGATAGCTGGCGGGCGGTGGCGGCGGTGGCATCTGTGACACCGGCTGCTGCTGCCCCATGAACACCGTGCGGTCATCGCCAAGCGCCACACCATAGCGCGGCGGCAAATCTTGCGGCCGTTCAAGGTAATGGATCACCTGCCCCATGGTTTCCGGGCGCATCGCGGGATCAGGTTCCAGCATATGCGCAAACAGCGGCTGCAATTGCGGGTAGATGCCGGTCAGATCAGGGATCTCGCGCCGGGCGTTTACCGCCTCGACCACAGATGAGCCCATATCGATCGGCTCTCCCCGCACGGCTGCAGCCATCAGCAGCGCCAGCCCGTAGATATCGGTGCGCGGGCCGATATGGCCACCATAATGCCCCAGTTGTTCGGGCGAGACATACTTGAACTTGCCGGCCATCTGGCCGAACAGCGTCGCTTCGGACATTTCCGTTGATTTTGCGATGCCAAAGTCGATCAGCACGGCGTCGTCGATCGTGCCGCCCTTCAACATCACGTTGTCCGGCGAAAGGTCGCGGTGCACGACCTCCATCTTGTGCGCGCGTTCCAGGCCCAGGGCCAACCGTTTCATCAGCTTTTGCGCATCGGGCAGGGACAGCGGCCCCGACCCCTTGACATGGTCAGACAGGGGCAGGCCGTCGATGAACTCCATGATCAGGCAGAACCGGTCAAGTGCGGCATCATGGACAAAGTTGTAATAGCGCACGATGGCCTGATCGGCCAACTGGCACAGCACCTTTGCCTCGCGCTTGAACAGCGCCGCGACCTTGGGGTCATGGGCCAGGGATTGCAGCACGATCTTGATGGCGACCGAGTCACCCGAAAAGACGTTGGTGCCGCGGAACACCTCGCCCATGCCGCCCGCGCTGATCAGTTGTTCGATCTTGTAGTTGTTGTTGATAAGGGTGCCGATCGGCACTTGCTGGTCGCTCATGTCACCAAACCTGCCTGATGCACCCGCAGAACCATTACCGTGACATTGTCTTTTGCCCCGCGATCCAATGTCTGCGCGATCAGGGTATCACACACCTCTTGCGCCGAACGGCTGGTCGCCATTGCGCGCGCGATATCGTCATCATCATTATGTTCGGTCAACCCGTCTGAACACAGAACAAAGGCATCACCGACCCGCAACTCGCCGCTGACCACATCGCATTGCGGTTCTTCGCTGACGCCGATGGCCCGGGTGATGACGTTGCGCCGGGGCCAGTTTGCGGCCTCGGATTCCGTGATCATTCCGGCCTCAAGCAAGGCGCGCACTTCGGTATGGTCTTGCGTCTGCTGGATCAGCATGCCGTCGCGCATCAGGTAAATCCGGCTGTCACCCGACCAGATGCAGGCATAATGCGCCTCATACGCCAGCAAGCCGACCATCGTTGCGCCAACCGTCACGCCCCCCAGATCGATGGCGTGCTGACGAATACGGGCATGGGCGGCATGCAGGCGGTCCATGAACTGATGCTGCAGATCGCCCGAAGACTGCGGGATGCCGATGGTCAGCATTTCCTCGGCGATGGTGCGGCTGGCGAAATCGCCAGCATCATGCCCGCCCATGCCATCGGCCACCAGCCAGACACCGGAATCGGGCCGGGCCATGAACGCGTCCTCATTATGGTCGCGCACGCGCCCCATATCCGAGGCCGCCCCGGTTTCCAGCGAAAAATAGTCGGATGCGACCCACATCACTCGACCTCGACCGCAGCGGGTTGATCGGCATCGTCGGCAGGTGGATTACTTTCAACGGGTCGGCCACCCGTCATCAGCCAGGCCAGCGCCTCGGGCGGGGGCAGGCTTTCGGTGGCATAAAGGGCCGTCTGGTTGCCCATCACCCACCAATAACTGCGCCCATGCGCCGCGCGCAGATGGTCTGCAAAGGCCACATCGGCCCAAAGCTGTGGTGTATCCCCATCGTCGCGCGCGGCCCAGAAGGCGGGATCCGGATCAACGTCCTCGCCCTCGACCTCGGGCAGAAGTTCCATCATGCCTTTGGCACCCTTGACCGGATCAGGCGACATTTCCGCCAGTATCCCTGCAATGCCGGCGCAAAAATCGGTATCGCGCGGATCGACCGCCGGTGGCAGGGGGCCTGCCCCCTCATGCCCGGCCAGCAAGGGAAACCGCCGCCCGACCTTGTCACGTGACGGGATCATCGCGCCGCGCAAGGCAGCCTGCCCGGCGATCCGCGACCCCACCCAGAACCCCAGGGGCGGGCTGGAATCAAAGCCTTGTTCCCAGGCCTCGCCCCAGGCGGTGCGCAGTGATTGCAGGCTGTTGTTCAGCCATGCCTCGATACGGTCTTGCGCCACACCGGACAGGCCCGCCGTCACGAAATCGCCAAAGGCCGGGTGTTTGCCGTAGATGAATCGCCCCATGCATCAATCCAAACTTTGCGGACAGCTGAAATCAGACAGTTCCGGCATTGTGAAAGGGTTTGAGGCCGCATTAAAGCCAAACTCGTACGTGATGGGGCGCCCGCCGATCTGAAAGGTTGCCCGTGTAATTGACCCGTTGGTCTGCACCGATGCCG
>JALOSO010000220.1 GCA_025458385.1 Paracoccaceae bacterium
GAGGAAGACATGCTGCTGCTGGCCGGTGTGGGCGAGGAAAGCCACATTACCGACGGCGTTGTCGAAACCGTGCGCCAGCGGTTTCCCTGGCTTTTTGTCAACCTGATCGCGGTGAACCTTTCGGCGCTGGTGATCGGGCAGTTTGCGGGCACGATTTCGGCCCTTGTGGCGCTGGCGGCGCTGATGCCGGTGGTGGCCTCGATGGGCGGCAATGCGGGGACGCAATCGCTGACGGTGGCAGTGCGGGCGTTGGCGACGCGGGATCTGACGCGGGCCAATGCCATGCGCGTGGTGCGCCGCGAGGTGATGGTGGGGCTGGTGAATGGCTTTGCCTTTGCCGCAATCATGGCGGGCGTGGGCTGGGTTGGCTATGGGTCGGTCATGCTGGGCATGGTCATCGGGCTGGCGATGGTTGCAAATCTGCTGATTGCAGCGTTGGCCGGGGTTGCCGTGCCGCTGATCCTGACGCGATTGCGCCTTGATCCGGCGCTTGCGTCAGGCACGTTCGTCACCACGCTGACAGACATGACGGGGTTTTTCGTCTTTCTGGGACTGGCGACATGGATACTGATCTGAGACAGGCCAAGGCTGCGGCGCGGGCGGCGGCCTTTGCCGCGCGAAAGCAGGCCCATGCGGCCGGGCAGGGGCAGGCAGCCGAGATTCTGGCCGATGTGCTGGCCGCCCATGCGGGGCAGGTGCTGGCAGGCTACATGCCGATGCGCACCGAGATTGATCCGTTGCCAGCGATGACGGCCCATCCGGGGCCGGTGGGGGTGCCGGTGATCATGGCGCGGGCAACGGCGTTGCGGTTTCGGGAATGGACGCCGGGCTGCGCCATGGCCGAGGGGGATTTCAAGGCGCTGATCCCGGTGGAAGGGGCCTGGGTGACACCCGCCGTGCTGATCGTGCCCCTGTTGGCGTTCGATGCGCGGGGGTACCGCCTGGGCTATGGCGGCGGGTTTTATGACCGCACCTTGCAGGGGCTGCGGGCGGCGGGGCCGGTGCTGGCCGTCGGTTTTGCCTATGCCGCGCAAGAGGTGGCCGAAGTGCCGATTGATGCCACGGACCAGCGGCTGGACATGATGGTGACGGAAAACGGTGTTACCCGTTTTCCGTAACCGATTTCTTGGAAGAAATCGGACCGGAATTTTCGAAAATTCCGGTCCGGAGTTTTGCAAAACTCCGGCTTTCCCTTACTTCGCGATGGTTTCCTGCTTGACGAACATGTTGCCCCAGGCGCGGTCGATCAGTTCGGGCGTCATCTGGTAAGGAATGCCTTCAAACTCGCAAATCGCGATCATCTGGTCGATCAGGAAGACCGGCTGATAGTTGGCAAAGTTCATGTTGATCGTCGGATACTTGACCTTCAGAAGGTGCATCAGCGCCGCTTCTGACAAGGGCATGCCTTTTTTCTTGGCCACCATCGCAAAGATCTTCAGGAACATTTCCTGATTGGGCCCGTCGATCTTGATCTTGAAGAAGATCCGCCGCAGGGCCGCGCCGTCAAAGATTTCATTGGGGTGGAAGTTCGTCGAAAAGATCACCAGCGTATCAAACGGCGTGGTGAATTTCTCGCCCGATTGCAGGGCCAGAATATCCTTGCCTTCTTCCAGCGGCACGATCCAGCGGTTGACGATCTTTTGCGGCGGTTCAGCCTGACGACCAAGGTCGTCGATGATGAAGATGCCGCCGGTGGATTTCAGCTGCAAAGGCGCCTGATAGGTGCGCGCGACAGGGTTATAGGTCAGGTCCAGCATATCCAGTGACAGTTCACCCCCGGTAATCACCGTGGGCCGTTCACACCAGACATAGCGGCTGTCGAACCGGTTGCCGGTGCGCCGCAGCGCATTCGGGTCATCAACGATCTCTTCGGCCGCCTTGTGGATGATCGGGTCAAAGACCGTGATCACCTGCCCCGAATATTCCAGCGCCCGCGGGATATACACCTTGTCACCCAAGGCCGCCCTGATCCCGTTCGAGATGGAAGATTTCCCGTTTCCGGGCGGGCCATACATCAGGATCGACCGGCCGCTGGTGACCGCGGGGCCAAGGTTGCCGATCAGGTCTTCCGGCAGGATCAGGTGGCCCATGCCGGACAAAAGCTGTGGCCGGGTCAGGCGGATATCACGCACTGACTGGCGTTTGACCTGTGCCTTGAAATCCTCAAGCGGGATCGGCATCGCGCCATAGTATTCCGACTGGGCCAGCGCATCGAGGGCGCGCGCCTTGCCGGCCTCGGTCAGCTGATAACCCATTTCATTGCCGGATGTGGCATGCAGGGTGCCGGTTGCCTCAAGCAGCTTTTGGCTGCGGGCCAGATCGACGAGTTCCTGGATCAGCATGCCCGGCAGGCAGATCACCCGGCTTAGCTGGGTGACCAGATCAAGGTTCATGCGGAACATGGTCTTGAGCAGGATATCCCGCATCATGACCGTCGAAATTCCAACCTCGGCAAGGCTGCGTGGGGCCGGGGGGGCGACCACGCCTTGCGTGGGCGTTGCTTGCATGTTCATCGGGCAACCTCTGCTTCGCCGAATTAAGGCTGAAGCAAGGCCGGGATACCCGGAATCACTCTACAATCAGCCGCCACAACACATAAAAGACCAGCATTCCGGCAAGAGTGAGGCCCATCGGGAACTTTTTGTTGGTCCAGCTGGCCCAATGCGGGGTCGCGGTGCGAAGTGGCCCGCCCAGTCGCATCAACCGGTGCGCGGCAAAGGCGCCCAGCAGGCAGGCCGCGGCCAACGCGAGGATCAGCCGTGGATCAGCCCCGATGAAGAAGGGCGCCATCACGGCGGCAAACTTGGCATCACCAGCCCCCATGGCCCCGGCGGCATTGGCGACAAAGCCCGCAACCATCACGATCGCCATCAATGCAAGGCCCCATAGCCACATCATCAGCGGCATCAAGGTCACGATCACCAGCGCCAGTCCGACCACCAGCCAGACCGCGCCAAGCGCCAGTACGGCCTTGTTTGGGATTTTCATCGACGCCATGTCAGACCAGGCAACCCAGACCGAAATCGCAAGGACAAAGGGCGCAAAGACCAGTGCCTGCGCAAAGGTAAGCATCTCCATCACGGTCAGGCTTCCAGCGCCTCAAGGCTGCGCACGGCGGCCTCAAAATGCTGCGGATGCGTTTCAACAGCCTGCCCCAGCAGGGCCTTGCCCACTGACACATCCCCTTGCTTGATGGCCGTCAGCGCCATTGTGTACAGCAATTCGGCCTTTTCGGTTTGTGACATCTCGACCACGGGCAGGTCATATTTGCGTTGCGCACCGCGTGCCAGCACCAGGTTGTTCTTGGCGGTGAACATCGCCGGATCATAGGTCAGCGCCTGAACGAACAGCTTTTCGGCCCCCGCATAATCCTGCCGGGTCAGCTTGGAAAAGCCCCAGTTGTTCAGAACGCCGGCCGGCTTTGTCGTCAGCCCTGCCGCGATTTCGTAAAAGCTGTCGGCCTTGGACCAGTTCTGCTGGCTGTCGGCCACCATGGCTTCCAGCCGATAGCGATCAAAGGTTTCATGCGTCGGCGGAATTTCATTCAGCGTGGCGGCGGCACGATCCCAGTCATTGGCGCGGATATAGGCATCGGCAAGGTTCACCTTGTCATCCGGCCCGCCCTCTGGACTTTGGGTAATCGACGTCAGCACGGCAATCGCCTCGGTCGGCTTGCCCGCGCGCAGCAGCGATTTCGCAAGCCCGCGCTTCAGATCGATCCGGTCCGGGTTGTCATTCACCGCACGGGTGAAATAGGACACGGCCTCGTCCGGGTCGCCCACTGTCAGCATGATGTCCGACAGGTTCGATTCGTCGATCACGTTCACATCGGCCATCGCGCGCTGCACTTCGGCGTCCGTGGCGCCGTTGCCGCAGGCCGACAATGCAAGGATAGCGCCCATCGACAGGGCCAGGGATGCATGGTGGCGCATTTTTGCGTCCTTTTTTACTGCTCGATCTTCTTTTGTCTGCCGGATGCCGTCACCGGGCCACCTAAAGTTCGGTCAAAAGCTCATACTGCCCTTGCCCGCGCCGGACCAAGAGTCCGAAGTGCCACTATCAATGGCAAAAGCCTGCTGAAACACCAGCCGCGCCTCGCCGAATTTGCCGCGTTCCATCAGCACCACGCCAAGATTGTTGATGGCGGGCACAAAGGTTGCATCCTCTTCCACCGCGCGCCGCAAGATCTGTTCGGCCTGCCCAAGACGGCCAAGCGCCAGATTGGCTGACCCGATGGCCGACAGAACATCGACATTCACGCCCTGTTCGGCTGCTGCGCGGTAGTAGGCCTTGAGCGCAAGTTCATATTCGGCCGCCGCCATCAGGCGATGGCCGACCAGCAGCCCATCGATTCCTTCGCCCCGTGCATCAGCACCGAAAGGCACATTACGGCCAGGGCCGCCCGTGTTTCCACAAGCGGCCAAAAGCAGGGCACCCAAAAGCGCAGACAATAGAACCGAACGCAGACCTAGCCCCCCTGGCCACCGAACGCGACCGCGATACCGTGCAGCGACGGGCCAATCAGGATGAGAAGCAGCGCCGGCACAGTGAACAGCATTGTGCCCAGTGTCAGCTTGGTTGGCAACTTGTTTGCCTTTTCTTCGGCCCGCATCACGCGCTTGTCACGCATTTCGGCAGAGTAGACGCGCAGGGCCTCGGCGATCGAGGTACCAAAGGTGGCCGATTGGATCAGCGTGGTCACAAAGGACGCCACATCCGCCACGCCCACGCGTTCGGCCATGTCGCGCAGCACGGTCACCCGTTCTTTCCCGGCCTTGACCTCGTTCGACACCATCTCGAATTCCTCGGCCAGCGCGGGATAGCCAGCCTTGGTTTCGCGGGCGACACGGATGATCGACTGGTCCAGCGACTGACCGGCCTCGACGCAGACCAGCATCATGTCCAGCGCATCGGGAAAGCCCGACACGATTTCGTTTTCGCGCTGTGTCAGGCGGCGGTTCACCCAGTATTGCGGCAGGTAATAGCCTGCAGCCCCCGGCCCAAGGGTTGAGATGATCATCGTCTGTGTCGAGGGTTCAAGCCCCGATGTGGCGGCGTTGAGCAGCGTGTAAACCAGGCCAAGCGCCAGCAGGCCCAGCCCCAGCACCATCTGGCTGAAGTGGAACATGCGCACGGCGTTCTTTGACCGATAGCCTGCGCGCAGCATGCGCAACCGGCTGGCCGAAAGTTGCTCTGCGTTCTGCGGTTCCAGAAAATTCGAAAAGCGTTCCAGCTTGTCAGACTTTTCGGCGATCCGCAGGGCGTCGCCCTTTGCGCCTTTCTTGATCGGGCCGTTATCGCGCTGCGCCTTGATGCGCGCAAATTCATCTGGCGGCTTTTTCATCATGACCGGCAAGGCCACGACGATCAGCACGATGCCAAGCCCGCCAACCAGAAGCAGCGGCCCCAATTCGCCCAGCCGTTCCGTCAGGAAGGCATTCATTGTGGACAGGATTTCCATGATTGCCCCCTTAGACCTTGATATTGACCATGATTTTCATGAAGATGATGTTGACGGTCAGCAAGACGCCGACGATCAGACAGGCCGGGATGAAGGCCGAAGTTTCCGCCACACCATCATAGTAATCGGGCTTGATGATCATGATCAGGGCCAATGCGCCCAACGGGAAGAACGACAGGAACATGCCCGACCATTTCGCCTCGGCGGTGATGGCCTTGACGCGGCGGAACAGCTTGAAGCGTGACCGGATCACCTTGGCCAGACCATCAAGGATCTCGGCCAGGTTACCCCCCGATTGCTGCTGGATCGTCACGGCCACGGCAAGAAAGCGCAGATCCTGGTTGTCCATCCGTTCGGCAAAGACCTTGAGGCATTCCGAAACATCGCGGCCGTAGGCGGCTTCGTCGGCAATCACGCCGAATTCCGTGCCAAGCGGATCGGCCACTTCCTTGGCGACAATGCCAATGGCGGCCGAGAAGGGATGCCCCACCCGCAGGCTTCGCACCATCAGTTCAACAGCATCGGGCAACTGCTCTTCCAGCAGGGCCATGCGCTTTTTGCATTTGCCGTTGACCCAGAAATAGACGCCGCCGACCCCCATGCCGATGGCCAGCGCAATGCGGATCGACTGCGACGCACCGGTGCCGACGGTCAGGCCCAGATAGGCGAAAACCGTGACCAGGGCCATCACCCCGATCAGTTGCGGCGGGGTAAAGGCGATGTTGCCTTTCTGCGCCTTGGCCGCCAAAATCGAATAAAGCGGGATGCCCTTCGATGTCAGGTGCTGCGACATTTCCTTGCGCAGCTGTTCCAGCACCTGTTCGCGGTTGCCGTTCTTTTCCAGCAGGGCCAGCCGGCGGCTGACGCGGTTGTTCAGGCTGATCGATTTGCCAAAGGCGGTCAGGTAAATACCTTCGACCAGCACCACCACGGCGACAAAGATCAGGGCGTAGATAAGTGGGGCAGCACTCAGTTCCATGGTAGACCTTTAATTGATTGGGCCTCAGACGATCGGTTCATAGATGGAATGCGGCAGATCAAAGCCCCATTGCTTGAAGCGTTCGGAATAGTGCGACCGTACGCCCGTGGCATTGAAACGCCCGATGATCTTGCCATCGGGGGCAAGGCCAAGGCGTTCGTAGCGGAAGATTTCCTGCATCGAGAGCACATCACCTTCCATGCCGGTGATCTCGGTGATGCTGACCATGCGGCGCGAGCCATCCTGCAGGCGGCTTGCCTGCACGATCAGGTTCACAGCCGATGCGATCTGGCTGCGCACGGCCTTCAGCGGCATTTCGATGCCCGCCATGGCGACCATGTTTTCCAGACGGCTGATGCCATCACGCGCGTTGTTGGCGTGGATCGTGGTCATTGATCCATCATGGCCCGTGTTCATGGCCTGCAACATGTCGATCACCTCTTCACCCCGGGTTTCCCCCACGATGATCCGGTCCGGTCGCATACGCAGGGCGTTCCGCAGACAGTCGCGCTGCGTGACGGCACCCTTGCCTTCGACGTTGGCCGGGCGGCTTTCCATGCGGCCCACGTGCACCTGCTGGAGTTGAAGTTCGGCGGTATCTTCGATCGTCAACACGCGTTCGGTGTTGTCGATAAAGGATGACAGCGCGTTCAGCGTGGTGGTTTTGCCCGAACCCGTACCGCCTGACACGATGATGTTCAGACGGCAGGACACGGCAGCCTGCAGATAGGCGGCCATCTCCTCGGTAAAGGCGCCAAAGCGGACAAGGTCATTGATGCCCAGCTTTTCCTTCTTGAACTTACGAATGGAAACCAGGCTGCCATCCACCGCAACGGGCGGCACCATGCAGTTGAAGCGCGACCCGTCAGCAAGGCGCGCGTCGCAATAGGGGTTGCTCTCGTCCACGCGGCGGCCCACGGCGGACACGATCTTGTCGATGATGCGCAGAAGGTGGCGTTCGTCGCGGAAGGTGATGTCAGTCAACGTCAGCTTGCCCGCGCGTTCCACAAAGATGCGGCGCGGACCGTTCACCAGAATATCGTTGACCGTTTCATCTTTCAGCAGCGGCTCCAGCGGGCCAAGGCCCATCACCTCGTCATACAGTTCCTGATACAGCGTCGCGCGGTCTTCCTTGTTCAGGGCGACCGACATTTCATCCAGCGCCTCGGAGGCGATGGACTGGATTTCCTGCTTCAGGCTTTGCTCGGATGCCTTTTCCAGCGCGGCAAGGTTCAGGTTGTCCAGCAGGCGCTTGTGCAGTTCGACCTTCAGTTCGGTCAGGCGTTCCTTGCGCTTTTTCTCCTTGTCGGCCGCCACGGCATCGGCTGGCGCGCGGGGCGTGCCGACGGCGGGCGCGGCGGCGCGCACGGGGGCGGCTGCAGGGGCCTTGGGTGCGGCGGCACCCACCGCAGCAAGGGCTGGGCGGGCGTCTGCAGCATCGGATTTCTTGAAACGGCTAAACATGGTCGGGTTCCCCTGAAGGTTCGTGTGCCGGCAGATCAGCCGCGGGCCGTTTCGGCCGCCTTGCTGGTGTCAACAAGGCTTTTCGCAAGTTTCTGAATCTCGCGGCGCAGCGGGTTCTTGGCGGCTTGTTCGGCCAGCGGCAGGCCGTGATCATTGCACTGGGTGACATGTGGCCCGCCATCCGGCAGGTGCAGTTCGATTGCAATATCAAGGCTTTCTGCCATGCGCTTGACCCGGCTTTTGCCGGACAGATCGGTAAACTTCGGGGCGCGGTTCAGCACGAAGCGCAGCTTTTCATGCGGCAGCGCCTCAGCCTTCAAGGCGCGCGTCATGCGCAGGATGTTCTGTGCCGACCGCAGGTCCAGTTCCATCATCGCGAAATAGACATGGCTGCGGATCAGCACCGCCTCGGTCCAGGCGACAATCGTCTTGGGCATGTCGATCACGACAAAGTCGAAATTCGCCTTGGCCATGTCGATGATGCGGCCGATGTCATCGGGTGTCACGATATCGAGTGGCAGCATGTCGGCCGGCGCCGTCAGCACATGCAGCTTGTCATTGAAGGTCAGCATCGCCTGCAAAAAGCTGTCGCTGTCGGCCGCAGCCGTATCGGAATACAGTTCAAACACCGCTTCGCGGCGGGGCAGGTCAAGATAGGTTGCCGCACTGCCGTATTGAAAGTCAAAGTCCAGCAGGCAGACGCGTGGGCCATCTTTCGGGGCCGACGTCGCGATTTCCCAGGCAAGGTTTGCGGCAAAGGTCGATGCCCCCGTGCCCCCCGCCAGCCCATGCACCGGCAGTACCACACCATCGCGGTCGCCCTTGGCCTTGAAGGTCGGCGCACTGATCTGTTCATCGCCCGTGGCGAGCGTCATCGACGGCGGCGGTGCCTTTGCCGCGTTGCGGATGCGTTCGATGGATTCGTGCAGCGCACCGTCCGGCAAGGGATAGGGCACAAAATCATCGCCCCCCAGGCGCAGCAGCTGATGCAGGGCAATGGGGCTGACCTGATCAGCAATCAGAATCACCCGGATATTACGCGCCTTGGCCGCCTGGATGATCGCCGTGATACGGGCCAGATCGCCCTCATCATCCTGATTGACCGCAATGGCGACAAATTCCAACGTTTCGGCGTCTGGTTGTTCCAGAAACACCAGGGCATCGTCAAAACCCAGGTCGCCCCAGCTTTCGCCCAGCTCGCGCTCCATATCGTCAATCAGCAGTTCAAAGTT
>JALOSO010000221.1 GCA_025458385.1 Paracoccaceae bacterium
CAGGCCGATATCGGCTTTCCGTCACCCGGCGTGCTGTCCTTTGCCGTGAATGCCGGGATGGACCTTGTGTCGGTCTTTGGCAGCGGGTTCCTTGATCTGTTCAACATCGCCTTCCGCAAGGGTGAGGGTGTGAAAGACCTGAAGGAACTGGAGGGCAAAACGGTTCTGCTCGGTTCCGCCGCATGGCAGGCCATCGCCGACCCGATGTTTGCAGCCGTCGGGGCCGACCCCGGGAAGATCACCTATGTCGAGGCGGGCTGGCCCACATGGACAACCGCGCTGGCAGGCGGGCAGGGCGATGCCTGTCTGGCATGGGAAGGGCTGCGGGCGGACCTTGGGGCCAAGGGGCTGGACTTTGACTATTGGCTGGGGATGCGCGGTTCACCCCTGCCTTCAAATTCGCTGGTCGTGCGCCGGGCCGATCTGGAAGACCCGGAAAGGTTGGAGTTCCTGAAGAAGTACCTGCGCGGCTGGGCGATGGGCAGCGAATTTGCCGACCGTAATCCGCGCGCCGCCGCCGACATCGTGTTCAAGGCATTGCCCACCACCCGCACCAATTATGGCCCGCGCGCGGGCACCGAAAGCCTGATGCAGATACACCGCACGTTCAAAGGTGACATGGCCACCCGCGCAGGCTGGGGCGAGCATGACATTCCGGCTTGGGATGCGTTCTTCAAGATCCTGAAGGACATCGGCATGTCCAGCATTGATATCGACACCGCCCGCTATGTGACCAACGACTACATCGCCGAGGCGAACGGGTTTGACATGGCAAAGGTCCATGCCGATGCCGATGGCTATGCCCTGCCCGATGATCTGGCCGCCATCGACATGGCAGATGTCGAGGCGAAGTTCTACGCCAACGTCATCAACTGACGCGTGCGCGCCCGGTTGTGGGCGCGCAGCCTTTGCTCACGGCATACTCGCGGGCCACCGCAGGCCGTGCTGTCCCGCCGGGCGCGCACTCTCCGTGTCCGGCGGATTTTTCAGCGTTCCACCACGAAAGGCCACATCCATGGTACAGTTCATCAATTCCCGCGAAACCCTTGTGCAAGACGCCATTGACGGCCTTGTCGCCGCATCAGGTGGGCGGTTGCAGCGGCTTGATGGCTATCCGTTCATCCGCGTGGTGCGCTGACGGCAGCAGTCTGCGGCGACGTTTTTGCCTCGCCGTCGGTGGATGCCGTTCTTGCCGGTATTCTTGCGGTGACCGGCGACAAGGGGTGCCTGCTGATCGTCAAGAATTATACCGGGGATCGGTTGAATTTCGGGCTGGCGGCGGAACGCGCGCGTGCCTTTGGCAGACAGGTGGCGATGGTCACCGTGCAGGACGACATCGCGTTGCCTGACCTTGCCCGTCCGCGTGGGGTTGCGGGCACGCTTTTGGTGCACAAGATCGCCGGGGCTGTGGCCGAAGCCGGGGCCGATCTGGACGCGGTTGCACAGGCCGCCCGGCGTGCGGCCGCAAATGCCATGAGCATCGGAATGTCGCTGGGCACCTGCACCGTTCCGGGTTCGCCAAAGGAAGATCGCATCCGGCCAGGCAAGGTGGAACTGGGCCTTGGCATTCACGGCGAACCCGGCGCGCTGCAAATTCCCTACCTTGGCGCAAAGCAGGCCATCGCCGATATCGTGGCCCGGTTTTTGCCCCTTCTGCAAGCCAATACCTACGCCGCGCTTCTGAATAACCTCGGTGCGACCACCGCACTTGAAATGTCGATCCTTGCCGATGCCTTGCGTCAGTCAGAGATCGCCCCGAAGATCACCCATATCATCGGGCCATCTGCGATGATGACGGCGCTGGACATGCACGGATTTTCGCTCACCTTGTATCCGTTGACCCCAGATGATGCCGCCTTGCTTGCCGCACCCACCGGCGTGCATGATTGGCCGGGCCTTCAGCCCTTCGCCGCACCGCGCCTTGCCCCGATACCGGATGGCCTGATCGCCATGCCGCATGTCGCATCCGCCAATCCGAAAACGGCGGCCTTCATTGAACGCTGCTGCGGCACCATGATTGCTGCGGAAACCGATCTGAACGCGCTGGATGCCAAAGCGGGCGACGGCGATACAGGAACCACGCTGGCCGTTGCCGCGCGCGCACTGCTGCTGGCGCTGGGCCGGATGCCACTTGCCGACAATACCCAGCTTTTCCGCGCAATCAGCCAGGAACTGAGCCAGTCGATGGGCGGCTCGTCCGGTGTCTTGCTGGCGATTTTCTTTGCAGCCGTGGGGGATGCCTTTTCCACGGGCAATAGCCTGATCCCCGCCCTGAAAGTCGGGCTGGCGCGGGTGCAAGAGGTGGGCGGCGCAAAGCCCGGCGACCGCACCATGATCGACGCTTTGCAGCCGGCCCTTGCAGCCTTGCCGGACGGTGTTGCCGCCGCCGCAAAGGCCGCACGGCAGGGCGCCGACCGGACCGCAATGATGACCAAGGCACAGGCCGGCCGCGCGTCCTATGTTGGGGAAGCACAGTTGCACGGGCACATCGACCCGGGGGCCGAGGCCGTGGCGCGGTTGTTTGAAAGCCTGTCACCGGCGCTGGCGCAAAGCCCGCGATAGCTGTCCTATTTGAGGCTGACTTAGCTTCAGCGCCCATCGGCGTTGTTGCAGATCTCTGTCTGCCGAGCATTCACATCGAGAATCCATGCGGTTAGACGGGTCGCATGGGCAAGCCATGACCCGCCCGCTGCCGCACGACGAACTGGTCCAGTTACACGGCGTCTCTGCGCAAGCGCGGATCCCTGCTGATCTGGCTCGACAAGGAGATGACCTGGCTCGCGCGGGATGACGGTCGCCCTGCGCTGTTCTCTGACGCAGCGATCCAGTTCTGCCTCACCATCAAGGTCCTGTTCAAACTGCCGTTGCGGCAAACGACTGAAACGGTGGTCAGCCCGCTAAAGATGGTCGACCTGGACTGGGCCATGCCCGACTACACTACGTTGTGCCGACGGCAGAAGACCCTCGCTGTGCAGATCCCCTATCAGCGCCCCGATGGCCCCTTGAACCTGCTTGTGGACAGCACAGGCATCAAGTTCCACGGTGATGGAGAATGGCAGGCGCGCAAGCATGGCGTCCAGGGCCGACACCAGTGGCGCAAGGTCCATCTGGCTATGGACACCGCCACGTCTGCCATCCGGGCTGTGGAATTTACCCCCAGCAGCGATGGCGACAGCCCAGTTTTGCCAGAGTTGCTCGACCAAATCCCCGAAGGTAAAGCGATAGCCTCGGTGACCGCTGATGAGGCATATGACACCCGCCGCTGCCACACCGATCATCCCGATCCGCAAGAACGGCCGGTCCTGGAAAGTGGACTGCCCGGCTGCGTGCGCCCGCAACGAAACCCTGCGCGCCAACCGGCAGCACGGCCGGGCATTCTGGAAGCGCTGGACCGGATACCATGTCGGAAGCCGGATCGAGGCAAAGATGCGCTGCCTCAAAGCCTTTGGCGCGCGCATCTGCGCAAAAGACCCAAACTGCCAAACCGCCGAAGTCCAGATCCGCGTCGCCCTCATGAACCGCTTCTCAGAACGCGGCACTGCCGGGATCGTCCGCGTGTCCTGAGCCCAGAAGGGAAAGGGGCCGTCACGCCTCAGGCCTGACTTTCGCAACAACGCCCTTTTGATTGCACGTTGCAGGGTCTTGCGGAGGTTGACCTATAAAGGGTGTCCCGATCACCGGGAGAGGTATAGTTCCACAGAAGCGGAGCGGCGATCGCTCGTTGCTTGTGACATTGAACGCTGGCAACGAGAATGGCTGACAGCCGTTAGCAGAGATCGGCGGCGTTTATCCATCCCGTCGGACCGCGCGGCTGCGGACGGACTTGGCAGGAATATGTTCTCCAACGAATGTGGACACTGTGTTGATGGGGTGAAGTAGCGGGCGAAGCAACTTTGGACAGGTGAATGGATGGCGCATTTAAACCGCGGCGCGGCAAAACTTCGCTACGGGAACGGCGATGAACTGGCGACCAAGGCTTGCAAGTGAGGTTCAGATGAACTGGTTCTATCGCATTACTGGATTTGCAGAAACCGACTACACACAAACCCAGGCGCGGCTGCGTGTTGTTGACGGGCGATTGCAAAGTGAGGCGGGAGGGGCGGGCCATGCGATCGGAACGCTGGATTTTGTCACACTTGGCGCGCTGCGCGAACAGGCCCGCGACATCAAAGTTCCTGGTTCACTGACGCTGGGCACCTTTGAAGGGGACGTGCGTGGCTTGCATAGAGAAGCTGAAAACGCGCGGGCAGTGTTTCAAGTTGCTTCACAGTTTAATCTGTTAGAGATGGTCGGCCCGGATATGACCCCGGAGGATGGTGTGACGGGCTACGTCCATGATCGCACACAGGGGCCGGCCTGCGCTGTTGCAGCTGGGGCAGGAACGATTTGGCGTAACTACCTTGTGCCTATCGGTGATCAGATTGGACAAACGGCTTCCTGCCAGCTGGACGGCCTGGCTGACCTTGGCAATGCGTTGGCCGGGAGTATTGGCGCAGAGCCGGGTTCCCTTTGGGACATGCGCAACGGCTATGCTCTGCCGAAGCGCGCATCCCTTGCCCGGATTGAGGCGCATCTGGCTGTGCTGCCGGAGGTGGGGCGTGATCGGCTGCGAAGTCTTTTGCGCGTAGGTGTGCACCGGGACGTTGGCGTGACAGAGCCAAGCGTGCCACCGCATATGCGGGTAACACAAGTCTATTGCGCTGCTCTGCCCGTAGCCTATGCGCCAATCCCCGCAGTAGAATGGGCCCAGTTTGCAACCTTGATCCTAGAGGCCGCCTATGAGGCGACCATGCTGGCCGCTGTTCTGAATGCGGCGGGTGGCGGGTCACAGCGGGTTTTCCTGACGAGGCTTGGAGGCGGGGCTTTCGGCAACGTCGACGCATGGATCAACGCCGCCATTCTGCGCGCTCTTCACCTTGTCGCACATCAGGGGCTCACCGTCTTTATGGTCAGTTATGGGCCGCCAAACACCGCGATCCGGGCGGTCGAGGCCGCGTGGCGTAATCGGGGATCACCTGCCGTTCTATGCCGCTTGTCGCCAAATGAAGGAATTTAGCCAACAATGCTGACGGTCGTTCCTGATATCCATGCCGATCCACAGCGGCTTGCGGCGAGTCTGTCTGTTGCCACGAAAACAGGCCATGTCGCCTTTCTGGGTGATTTCATTGACGCCGGGGCCGATCCATCAGCGCAAGTTGATGAGATTGGGGTTTTGACAGAAATCAAGGGTCTGATCGATGGTGGAAAGGCCGTCGGTGTCATGGGGAACCATGAACTGAATGCAATTCTGTTTCACAGGCAAGATAGCACCGGACAGCCATTACGGCACCACACGGCCAAGAATTGCGCACAGCATCGCAGCTTCATCGACGAATTTGGCATCGGCAGTTTGGCGGCACGCGGCTGGACGGATTGGTTCCTGCGGGCATTACCCCTTTGGCGAGAAATTGAAGGGCTGCGACTTGTCCATGCATTTTGGTCGGACAGCGTGATCGAAACCGTTCGCGACAGGCGGCCGGATGGGTTTCTTCGCGCTGAAGACCTGCCCGAAATTGCAGCTGAAAGCACAGCGTTCGGGCGGGCAGTCAAACTCCTGGTCTCGGGGCCGGAAGTGCCCTTGCCACCAGGCGTTTCCTTTACCGATTTCAAAGGCCACCGCAGGCATCACATGCGTATTGCTTGGTGGCATGGTAGTGCATCGACATGGCGTGATCTGGCGCTTTCGGTGCCTGACCCCTCCTCCTTGCCTGATACCAAAATTGAAATGGGCCATGTCAATGAGCTTTACCCGGATGATGCGGCCCCTGTTTTATTTGGCCACTACAAGATGCAACCACCGCTGCATCTTGTGCACGCAAAGGCCGGATGCATTGATTATCCCGCTGCACCCTGTGTCTATCAATGGCGTGGTGAGGGGCGGCTGTTACCCGGAAACGTTGTTCCTGTAAGATGATGTTACGCCGCAAAGCGTTTTGTATGCGATAGCAGCAGGGCGAACGAGCTCTAATAGTTCACCTCCGCATGCACATAGGTGCCTTCGTAGTCCCGCCATTCGACAAAGACCGAAAGATAGTGGTAACCGCGGCAGTCGGCTTGCACCGCGAGATCTGATGCGATCGGAACGGCGGACACGTCGCTCTGACTGCGACTGTAGCCTCCTTGCTCCCCATAGCTGCCCATGTAGATCTTTTCCCGACTGGTACAGTCGCCATCTGCGCTGCGATGCTGATAGTCGGTTATCTTGGCCTGCTGCCGGTTTTGTGGACAGCGTGACCTGCCACGGGTCTTTCATCCGGCGACGACTGGGGCCTGGTGGTCATTGACGCCTTTCGGCGCGTGTTGAGCAATCGCCCGGCGCGTGGAACTTTCCAAGCGGCGATCAGATCGCGGGCATGGGCCAGATGTCGGAACAGCGTTTCGTTCAGAAACTCGTCCCGCATCCGGCCGTTGAAACTTTCCACGAAACCGTTCGGCATCTGCTGCCCGGCAGCGCATGCCTGCATGCGCGAGAGGGGGCTTGCCCGGCGCGATGTCGTGCCATTCGACCTTGGCCTCAGCGCACCACTTCAGAATGGCGTTCGAGGTCAGTTCCGTTCCCCTCGCCATTGGGCTTGAACCAATGGCGCCT
>JALOSO010000222.1 GCA_025458385.1 Paracoccaceae bacterium
TCCGTCGCCATCTGGACATAGCGCGCAAGCACCCGCCGATAAAGCGCATTGCGCGACTTGCGCCGGATGAAATAGGCACCCATGCTGCGGATCAGCAGGCTTAGCGGCCAGATGCGCGCCCATTCCCCCACCGCGTAAGAAACGGTTGACCGGTTGGCGACCAGCCAGGTGACCAGCACATAATCCATGTTGCTGCGATGGTTCATCACAAAGATCACGGTGGCACGCGGATCAATCGCCGCCAGGGCTGCATCAACCTTGCCCACGCGGACCCGGTACAGCAACCGGCTTAGCCAGCGGGCGGCGCGGGTGCCAAAGCCAAAGTAGAAATAGGCCGAAAAGGACGGCACGATTTCATGGGCATAGGCCCGCGCCTCTGCAAAGACCACCTCGGCCGGAACGCCGGTTTCGGCCGCATGTTCTGTCACCGCCTCTAGCACCTGACGATCATAGGCCAGACGCGACACCATGTCCTTGCGCGCGGCAAAGCGAAACGGTTGCAGTTTCCGGTCAAGGCGTGTGTTGACGCGGTCCACAACACGTTCGATCCGCCGCCGGAAAAACCACCGCACAGCGGGTTTCAGCACCCGGTCCAGCGCCGTGCCCGCAGCAAAGATCAGGATCAGCACCAGCAGCCACAGGGGAAGCGCTACGGTCGTCATGACCAGAGGCTTCCCCGGATGACCACGCGGCGCAACGCGTCAGTTGTAGGTGAAGGTCGAGATTTCGCAGACGTTCACACGCTCTTTGATCAGCTGTTCGCCATCATCAAAGATCGCCAGGAAATCGAACATGCAATAGCCCGATGCATCGTCAAAATTGATGACGACCGAATTGCCGGACGGCAGCACGTCATTGCCCAGGATATCTTCCTCCCACGACGACGTGCCGGTGTTCGACCCGAAGAAATTCACGATCGTATAGCCGGTGTTGTTGATGATTGTGACACGGCGGTCCAGCGCAGCGGCGGGAAGCGCCGTCGCAAGGGAAAACAGGGTCACCAATGCAGCTTTCTTGAAATGAAACATGGTTTATCCTTTCGTAAATGCGCGCCGCAACACGCGGCATAACGCCAGAAAGGCACCGAATCCGGGCTGAATCAACGGAAATGTGATCGCGGTATGGAAAACATGACACCGCCCAAGGAACGGCGGGTGGCCTGCGTCAGATCATGTTTCAGGGATTGATCGTAAAGGTTGCAATCTCGCACACGTTCACATCCTTTTGCACGATTTCGGTCCCGTCATCAAAAATCGCGCGCAGGTCAAAGCGGCAATAGCCTGTCGTATCGTCAAAGTTGACAACCACAGACGCGCCGTTTGACAGCACATCGCTGGCCAGCAGGTCTTCTTCCCAGAAGGTGGTGCCGACGTTCGATCCATAGAAATAGCTGATCGTGTAGCCCGAGTTGTTGACGATGGTGACCTTGCGGTCATAGGTCTGGGCCAGTGCAGGCAGGGCCGCAGTCAGCGTCAAGGCAACAGTCAGCGGGGCAAGCAACTTCATGACGATCTCTTTCCACCAGTACATCCGTGTGGGCAGGGAAGCATCCCGGCGCAGGATTGACAACTGCATTTTGCGCATGCCGCGTTGCAGCGAATTGACAAAGTCATAAAATTACGCGAAACCTGATTTTCGAACAACGATGTTGCGCAACAGATTCCAGAAAGGCCGTCATGACCCAAGCTGATGCCCCCTGGCTGTTCCGGACCTATGCTGGCCATTCAACGGCTGCGGCCTCGAACGCCCTTTATCGCGGCAATCTGGCAAAGGGGCAAACGGGCCTGTCCATCGCCTTTGATCTGCCGACCCAGACGGGCTACGACAGCGATCATCAGCTGGCCGCAGGTGAAGTGGGCAAGGTCGGGGTGCCGGTGGCGCATCTGGGTGACATGCGGACCCTGTTTGCCGACATTCCGCTGCAGCAGATGAACACCTCGATGACCATCAATGCCACGGCACCCTGGCTGCTGGCGCTGTACATCGCGGTGGCCGAAGAACAGGGGGCGGATCTTGCCAGCCTGCAGGGGACGGTACAGAACGACATCATCAAGGAATATCTGTCACGGGGCACCTATATCTGCCCACCGGCCCCGTCGCTGCGGCTGATCACAGATATCGCGGCCTACACGCAACGCCACTTGCCAAAGTGGAACCCGATGAACGTATGCTCTTATCACCTGCAAGAGGCGGGGGCGACACCGGATCAGGAACTGGCCTTTGCCTTGGCCACGGCTTGCGCGGTGCTGGATGATCTGCGGGCCAAGGTTGATGCCGCCGAATTCCCGGCAATGGTTGGCCGGATTTCGTTCTTTGTGAACGCAGGCATCCGTTTTGTCACCGAGATGTGCAAGATGCGGGCCTTTGTCGATCTTTGGGATGAAATCTGCGCCACCCGCTATGGCATTGCAGACCCAAAGTATCGGCGCTTTCGCTATGGGGTGCAGGTCAACAGTCTGGGCCTGACCGAACCGCAGCCGGAAAACAACGTGACGCGTATCCTGCTGGAAATGCTGGCGGTTACCCTGTCGAAGAATGCACGGGCGCGGGCCGTGCAATTGCCCGCCTGGAACGAGGCCCTGGGCCTGCCGCGCCCGTGGGATCAGCAATGGTCGCTGCGGATGCAGCAAATCCTGGCCTATGAAACGGACCTGCTGGAGTTTGATGACCTGTTCGATGGCAACCCGGCGGTTGACCGCAAGGTTGCCGCGTTGAAAGACGGTGCGCGTGCGGAACTTGCGCTGATCGACCAGATGGGCGGGGCGGTCGCGGCGATTGCCTACATGAAGGGGCGGCTGGTCGAAGCGAATGCCGAACGCATTGCGCGTATCGAATCCGGCGAAACCACGGTTGTCGGGGTGAACCGCTTTACCACCACAGCCGAGTCCCCGCTGACAACCGGTGACGGGCTGATCATGCAGGCCGACCCCGCCGCCGAGGCGGATCAGATCAGCCGCCTGCAAGCCTGGCGCAAGGCGCGCGACAGCGCTGCCGTGACCGCCGCCATCGCCGCCTTGCGGCAGGCCTGTGCCACGGGCGAAAACATCATGCCACCGTCGATCGCCTGCGCGCGCGCGGGGGTGACGACAGGCGAATGGGGCGAGGTGATCCGCACCGCCTTTGGCCAGTACCGCGCGCCGACCGGCGTGTCGCGGAACCCGTCAAACCGCACCGAAGGGCTGGAGCCGCTGCGCGAGGCGGTGGCCAATCTTGCCGGGAAACTGGGGCGGCCCTTGAAGTTCGTGATGGGCAAGCCGGGCCTTGACGGCCATTCGAACGGCGCCGAGCAGATTGCCGCACGGGCGCGCGATTGCGGCATGGACATTCATTACGAAGGCATCCGGCTGACGCCCGCGGAAATTGTGGCAGCGGTTGCCGACGAACGCGCGCATATCCTGGGCCTGTCAATTCTGTCGGGCAGCCACCTGCCGCTGATCCGTGATACGCTTGATCGCCTGCGCGCCGCAGGTCTGGGCGATGTGCCGGTGATCGTCGGCGGCATCATCCCCGACGATGACGCACGCACGCTGCGCGCGATGGGCGTGGCGGCGGTCTACACCCCCAAAGATTTCGCGTTGAACCGGATCATGCAGGACATCATCACCCTTGTTGACGGGCAGACCCGCGCTGCGGAATAGCCGTTACAAAGGCTTTGCATCCGGCACGATCTCCAGATGCCAACAGCTGTTGGATTTGGCCGTTTCATCAATGAAATGGGCGATATAGCCTTCGGCCTTCAGCGCCTTGAAGGCCTTGGTCAGGGCCGCCATGTTGAACGACTTTCCGGCCTTTTTCTTGGTGCTGTTCACGCCCAAGTCAAAGACGTTGTAGGTGGAATACTTCGCGGGTGTCGAGACATGGTTTGACACCTGCTTGCCTTCGGCCAGCTGCGCCTCGATCTTTTCGGTCATCAGTTTGACGACCTCGGCCTTGGTCTTGTCCTTGTTGTCCTCATAAACCTTCAGCACGGCATCGCCGGTTGGGCCGTACAGGTCTTTTTGCCCTTGCAGGTTGATCACCGCATTGCCGTACATGATATCCGCCTGCTTGGCCGGCAAGCGCAAGGTCGAGGTGATGACCGCTGCGTCCATCTTGGCAGCCGTCAGCGCCTTTTTCACAACGCCCTTTGCGTAAGGGCTGACCAACCGCAAGGCCTGTTCGACCCCATCGCCATATTCCACCAGCGGCCCCATGGCAAAAGCATAGCCGGCCAGCAGGTTGGCGGCGGTCGAGTTGGGTTCAAGCAGGCCTGCGTTGAACTGAAACGGCGCAAAGCGGCGCTGGAACGCCGCGATCCGCAATTCGAGCATCATGCTCATCTTCGGTTTGGCAAACAGCACGGATTGCGACGTGTCCCACAAATCGAACTGATCGAGGGCTTCGTGGACGGCCATCACATCGGCAGGCAGGTTCACGCCGCCGCGACCGACGGAAAACAGAATGAAAGGCATGGGAACACTCCGAAAAAACGGGGGGGGCGTCTTGATACAATGTCCGAAAGTTTAGCCGCGCCCCGGAAGGTGTCAATCGCCCGCTTGCCCTGCCGCCGCAAAGCCCGCATGAATGCCGGTATCACATTTGCATAGGGGCAGACATGACCTTTCACATTGGTGCAAAACCCGGCGATATTGCCGAGACGGTTCTTTTGCCGGGCGATCCCTATCGCGCCCGCTGGGCCGCGCAGACCTATCTGAAGGATGCGGTTCTGGTGAATGAGGTGCGGGGCATGCTGGGCTACACCGGCACCTGGAATGGCCACCGCGTGACAATCCACGGGTCCGGCATGGGGATGCCGTCGCTGTCCATCTATGCAACCGAGTTGATGAAAGACTATGGCGCGCAGACGCTGATCCGTATCGGCAGCGCCGGGGCGATGCAGCCGCAGGTCAAGGTGCGCGATATCGTGCTGGCACAGGCGGTGACCACCTGTGGCAGCCCGTCACGGTCGATCTTTCGCGAATTGTCTTATGCGCCGGTTGCGGATTTCGGCCTTTTGTCGCGCGCGCACGCGGCGGCGCAATCCATCGGGGTGCCGGTGCATGTCGGGGGCATTTATTCATCGGACACGTTCTATGACGAACGCCCGGACCTGAACGAACAGATGCAACGGCACGGCGTGCTGTGTGTCGAGATGGAGGCGGCGGAACTGTACACGCTTGCCGCCCGCTATGGCCGCCGGGCGCTGGCGGTGTTGACGATTTCAGACCACTTGCTGACGCATGAGGCGCTGCCAGCAGATCAGCGTGAACGCAGTTTCGGCGCGGAAACACCCATGCCCCCTCGCCGCCGGTTCCTGATCCTTGGCACGATTGCCCTGATCGGCGCAGGCTTTGCCTACCCACTGGTCTATCCCGCTTACGGCGGCACGTCACTGGATGCCGAAACCGCCAATGGGCCGCTACCGGCACAGCGGAAGGCGCCTATCCCCTTGACCTGCGGCGAGAGGACTTCGTCTCTGCGTTGACCAAGCTCACAGGCGGCGACCACACCCGCCCGATCGCCCTGATCTGCGCGCGCGGCGTCCGCTCGGCCCGCATGGCCAACCTTCTGTCCGAAAACGGCTTTACCGCCATCATCAACATCCCCGAAGGGATGCTTGGCTCTGCCGACGGCCCCGGCTGGATCGCCCGCGGCCTGCCTTTGGCCCGGTAGCAACGCAATTCGCCTTGCATCCCCGCAAGCCAACGGCTTTCCTGTCAAAGATTTGACCGGAGCCGCCAATGCCCCACCTTTCCGCCCGCCCATGGGTGCCCGAAACCTGCGAGACCTTGGTCCAGCGACTGGCGGCCGGGGCCGCGGCGCCTTCTGCCACCGTTGCCGCCCGTATCGAGCATCTCATTGACCGCAATCAGGAAATCCACGACCGCGACTGCTTTAACCTGAACCCCGCGACCAATGTGATGAACCCGGCGGCCGAGGCGGCGCTGGCCCGTGGACTGGGCAGCCGCCCCTCGCTTGGCTATCCCGGCGACAAGTATGAAATGGGGCTGGAAGCGATCGAAGAGATTGAGGTCATCACCGCCGAACTGGCCGCCGAGATATTCAGCGCGAAATACGCCGAAATCCGCGTAGGCTCGGGCGCGCTGGCCAATCTTTACGGCTTTATGGCGCTGGCGCGTCCCGGGGATGCGATCATTGCGCCACCGGGCAGCATCGGCGGCCATGTGACCCACCATGCCGCGGGCTGCGCCGGGCTATACGGGTTGACGACCCATGCCGCGCCGATTGATGCCGATGGCTATACCATCGACATTCCGGCCTTGCGCGATCTGGCGCAGGCGTTGCGCCCGAAGATCATCACCGTCGGCGGCAGCCTGAACCTGTTTCCGCATCCGGTGGAAGAAGTGCGGGCGATTGCCGATACGGTCGGGGCCAAGGTGCTGTTCGATGCGGCCCATCAATGCGGCATGATTGCAGGCGGCATCTTTCCCAACCCGCTGGCCCAGGGCGCACATCTGATGACGATGAGCACGTACAAATCCCTTGGCGGGCCGGCGGGCGGGCTGATCGTCACGGATGATGCCGCCATTGCCGAACGGCTGGACGCCATCGCCTTTCCCGGCCTGACGGCGAATTTCGATGCGGCAAAGTCAGCGGCGCTGGCGATCACCCTGCTCGACTGGCGCGATCATGGTGCAGGCTATGCAAGCGCGATGGTCGAACTGGCGCAGGCTTTGGCCCGTGCACTGGCGCAACTTGGCCTGCCGGTCTTTGCCGCTGCACGGCAAGGCACACAGTCACATCAGTTTGCGCTGGATGCGACGGGCTTTGGCGGCGGACAGGCCGCCGCGAAAAAACTGCGACGCGCGGGTTTCCTTGCCTGCGGCATCGGCTTGCCCCTGCCCGAGGTTGCTGGCGACATGAACGGGCTGCGCATCGGTACACCCGAACTGGTGCGCCGGGGGGTAACACCGGCTGATGCGCCGGAACTGGCCGCGTTGATCGCCGAGGGCCTGCGGTCTAATGCCCCCGAAACCGTGGCGCCCCGTACGGCGGCGCTGCGCACGCGTTTCCAGGGGTTGCATTTCATCCGGCCTTTGTCACAGGCCTGACCCCAGGGCGGAAACGGGCAACACCGGCCAGAGCAGACGACCACCCCACGTGTCGTCTGTCTGCCCTTGGCCCCACCCACGGCTGCGCCAGTCAGGATCAAGCTGTCAGCGCCAGTTGTCCAACCGCCGGCATCTGCATCAGGTGTGGCGGCAGACCAATGCGCAAGGGTTGCTCGGCTGCCTCATAGGCCAGGAAGGGTTGCGCGCGCGCCGCGCGCTCTTTCCAGGACCGCGAATATTCAGCCGGCATGTGCAGCACCGCATACTGCCGCCCGTCTTCGCCGTTCCGATAGGGTGCGCCAATCCGCCCGACCGGGTAGCCCAGCCCGCGCAACCAGCGCATCAGGGCCACGGATGACAGCCCGATCACCTGATCTGCCCCATGCGCCAGCGTCAGGCTGACCACGCCGTCAATGATGTGCTCCATGCATTCTTGCCGCTCGGCATGGGTTGTCAGCTCGTCCGAGATCACGATCCGCGTGCATTCCCAAACCTTTGGGCTGGCGATTTCCACGGTCATCACCTCGGGCGGGATATGCGGCAACTTGCCCGAGAACGCATCGCGCAGCATGTAGGTATGGGCGCCCCAGACGGCCGTTGTCGCCATCGCGCGCGCGCCACCAACCACTTTGCCGTCGCGCAAGACAAGCGCATATTGCGCCATGGGCGTGTCGTACTGGTCCATCTCCATCAC
>JALOSO010000223.1 GCA_025458385.1 Paracoccaceae bacterium
GCAGCCGCCGTCGCCTCTTCCTTGGCCGATGCGATGATGCGCTCGGCCTGTTCGGCAACTTCCTTTTGCTTGCGGTCATAGGTCGCAAGCACGGCCCGCGCCTCATCCCGCAGCGAACGCGCTTCATCAAGCTCGGCCTTGATCTGTGCTGCGCGGGCGTCGAGCAGACCACCCACCTTTGCCGGCACCTTGAAATACAGCAGGATGCCAACAAACACGATAAAGGCGATCAGCACGACAAAGTCGGTATTCGCCAACGAGAAGAACGGCTTGTCGCCTGCCGCAAAGGCCGGCGTCGCCATCAGCGCAACAAGGGGAAGGGTATATTTCATCGCCATCACCCTTTCAGCCGCACCGCAACAGCCGCAGCAAGCGCCTTGGCATCGACAGACCCACCCAGTGCTGCAACCAGCGCTGCCGTCGTTTCTTTTGCCACGTCCGCCACGGCATCCGCCGCGCCCGCCCGGATTTCGGAAATCGTCTTTTCCGATTCCGCAGCACGTGCCGCGATCTGCGCATCCGCCTTGGCCGTTGCGATATCAAGGTCTTTCTGGATGTCGGCCTTGGCCTCGGCAACGATCTTGCCTGCTTCGGCACGCGCCTTGGTCAATGCATCCTGATAGGCCTTTTCGGCATCGACTGCCTTCTGTTTCAGCTCTTCCGCCGCGGCAAGATCATTGGTGATCGTGCCCTTGCGTTCGGCCAATACAGACCCAATTCGCGGCAACGCAATGCGCGTCAGCACGAAATAAATCACGCCCAGCGTGACCAAAAGCCAGAAAATCTGGTTGGGAAACGTGCTGAAATCAAGCTGCGGCATCCCTGCCCCGCTTGCCTCGGCCCCATGTCCCGCTGCTTCTTCCGTCGCCATCTTGCCCTCCGCCGACCTGTTCTTTCGGGGCGGCCATCAGCCACCCCGACCACATAGGCGTCAGATCAGACCGCGAACATCAGCAGCAGTGCCACGAGGAACGAGAAGATCCCCAGGGCTTCGGCGAACGCGAGGCCGATGAACAGCGTTGCGGTTTGCGAACCGGCTGCCGACGGGTTGCGCAGGGCGCCCGCCAGGAAGTTGCCAGCCACATGGCCAACACCGATTGCGGCAGCGCCCGAACCGATAGCGGCGAGGCCTGCACCGATGAACTGGCCCATGTTTGCGATATCGCCTTCCATGATCTTCTCCTTGAAGTTTGTCGTTGTTGGGTTGTCAGACCTTAGTGGCCGGGATGCAGGGCATCTTTCAGGTACACACAGGTCAGAATGGTAAAGACATAGGCCTGAATTCCGGCCACCAGCACCTCGAGGCCATAGATGGCGACAATCGCGGCGATGGAAACCGGCGAGATGGCCGCAATCGCGGCAAAACCGGCGAAAACCTTGATCACGGCATGGCCTGCCATGATGTTGCCCGCCAGACGGATGGAATGGCTGACCGGGCGGACAAAGTAGGAAATCACCTCGATCAGCGCGATCACCGGCCGCAGGATCAAGGGCGCGTCTGTCATCCAGAACAGCCCCAGGAAATGCGTGCCGTGCTTGTAAAAGCCCAGCAAAGTCACCGCGATAAACACACCAAAACCCAGAACCGCCGTCACCGCAATATGCGATGTGGGCGTAAAGGACATCGGGATCAGACCCAGATAGTTGGTGAACAGAATGAAGACGAACAGCGTGAAGATGTAGGGAAAATACTTGGCCCCCTCATGGCCCGTCACGTCTTCGACCATCTTGTAGATAAAGCCGTACATCAGTTCGGCCACCGACTGTACGCGCGACGGGATGATATCCCGCGCCCGCGTGCCCAGCACGAAAAGGGCAATGATGCACAACAGGGCGATGCCCATCCAGAGCGTCACATTGGTGGGCGTGTACCAGGCAATCGGGCCATCGCCAAACAGCGGGCTGATCTTGAACTGGTCCAGCGGGTGGAACACCAGCCCGCCACCTTCACCATGCGCTTCTTCTGCCACGTCATTCGTCCTTTGCTTCGGCCGCCAGTCGGGCCACCCGCTTTTCTTCCACTTCCCGCGCGGACCGCAGCATCGTCTTGATGCCCGCCGCAAAACCCAGACCGATGAACAGCACCAGAAACACTGGCATGGTCCCGAACAGGGTATCCAGGCCATAGCCGATGCCAAAACCGATCCCAAGACCGGCCACCAGTTCGATCACCATCCGCCAGGCAAGCTGCGCCTGCGAATAGTCTTTCTGCATGTGGGGCACAGGTTCCGTTGCCCGCTTTGCCGCGTCGATCCGCTGCGTCAGCGCGTCAAGCCGCGCCCGTTCAGCATCGTTTGACATGGCTGTTAACCCCTTGCAGAAGTTGGGGGTGGTCTAGGGGTTCAACGCGCCTGAGTCAACGGGGCGTTGTCACAGGCAAGCTGTTGAAATCATTCAGGGCAAAGGAGGGGTCAGGCGGGGCCTTGGTCTGCTTCGCCGGGGTTTCATATTCAACCAACTGGTTGACGAACCTAGGCGCGCCCGCCATGCTTGGCCACATGACCCCCGATCTGGATGCCATTTTTGCGGCACTGGCCGACCCGACGCGCCGTGCAATCCTGCAGATGCTGCTGGAAGATGACATGGCCGTCACCGATGTCGCTGCCCCCTTTGCCATGTCACTCGCCGCCATTTCCAAACACCTCACCGTGCTGACAGATGCCCGCCTGATCACCCGCGAACGCCGTGGCCGCGTGATCTGGTGCAAGCTTGAACCCGATGCCATGCGCGCGGCCTCCATCTGGATGCGCGGCTTTGGCCAGTTCGACCCGGTTGATCTGGATGCCTTCGAACGCTTCCTTGAAACCGAACTGTCCGACACAACCGACTAGCCTTTCAATGTTGCACAAATATCCTCGGGGGTGAGGCCCCCTTGGGCCGAGGGGGCTGAAGGCCCCCTAAAATTCTTTCTTCAAGAATTTTCCCGGGCCAGGAACCACCCCTTGTACAGTTCGCGCAGCACCGCCTTCTGCACCTTGCCCATCGCGTTGCGCGGCAGGTCCGCCACCACGACCGCCGCTTTCGGCTGCTTGAACCGCGCCAGACCCGGCGCAATCGCCGCAAGGCATGCCTCTGCCGTCACATCCCCCACGATCACCGCAAACACCGCCTCGCCCATATCTGCATGCGGCACGCCGATCACGGCACTTTCCGCCACCCCCGGCAGCGCGTCCAGCGCCAGCTCGATCTCCTTGGGGTACACATTATACCCCCCCGTGATCACCAGATCCTTCGCCCGCCCCACGATCTCGACATAGCCATCCACCATGCGCCCCAGATCGCCTGTGATGAACCAGCCATCCGGCCCCAACTCTTCCGCCGTTTTCTCCGGCATCTGCCAATAGCCCTGAAACACGTTCGGGCCCCGCACCTCGATCACGCCCACTTCGCCCTCGCCCGCAATCCGCAACGCCACCCCCGGCAAGGGCTGGCCCACCGTGCCTGCCCGACGCTCGCCCACATAGGGGTTCGACGTGTTCATGTTGGTTTCCGTCATGCCATAGCGTTCCAGAATGCGGTGGCCCGTTGCCGCCTCCCACGCCCGGTGCGTTTCTGCCAGCAAGGGTGCGGACCCCGAGATGAACAGCCGCCGCCCGCGCGCCGCCTGCGCCAGCCCCGGCTGATCCAGCAAGCGCGTGTAAAAGGTCGGCACACCCATCATCACGGTCGCCTGCGGCAACAGGCGCATCACCTCGGCCGCATTGAACCCGGGCAGAAAAATCATCTGCGCGCCCGATAACAGCGCAACGTTGGTTGCAACGAACAGCCCATGGGTGTGAAAGATCGGCAGCGCATGCAGCAGCACATCATCAGGCGTAAAGCGCCAATGGTCCACCAACACCGCGGCATTCGAAAGCAGGTTGCGCTGGCTGAGCATTGCACCCTTGGAACGGCCCGTCGTGCCAGAGGTATAGAGCAGCGCCGCAAGGTCATTTTCGCCGCGCGCCACCGCGTCAATCACTTGCGGCATACCTGCGGCCAGATCGGCCAGACTGCCCGCGCCTGCCGCGTCCATCGTCAGCACCTGCAGGCCCTCCGGCGCGGCTGTCGCGGGATCACAGACAAACACACGGGGCGTGGCGTCCGACAGGAAATAGCCGATCTCGCCGGCGGTATAGGCTGTGTTCAGCGGCAGATAGACCGCCCCGATCGCCACACATGCCCCATAAGTTGCCAGCGCCGCCGGGGATTTTGCCACCTGCACGGCCACCCTGTCACCTGGCTGCACCCCAAGACTGGCCAGCGCATGCGCCTGCTGCGCGATTGTGGCGAGTAAGGCCTGTCCGGCAATCTGCCTGCCATCGGCCAGCATCAGCAACGGACCACCGCGCCCCGCCAATGGTGCGAACAAAGCATCAAACATCGGGTTGGCCATGGCCTGCTTCCTTACTTATTGCCGACGATCAGGAAACCGACTGTTTCCATGACAGGTCAGGCTTCGCAACATCACCCTGCGGTTGTCCAATTTCTGCCCCAAGTGATTGGCAAATGATGCTTAACGAACGACACCCAAGGAAGGACGATCATCATGTTGACCAAATTGCTCGCCCGGTTCGGTTTTGGCCGCAAAGAAGTGATCGATGAACGGTTTGAAGCGCGGATGTCAACGATGGGCCGCCGTCACGGTGCCCTGCCGCAGGCGCGGCAATCCGTGTTCAAATTTCAACTTTGACGCCGGGCAGTTGCAGCGCGATCATCAGATCGCGCACTTCCTGACGGGCGGCAACATTTGACAGGTTCAGCTGATCAACGCCGGTATCGCGCAGATCCATGACCGTCAGACCACGCGGAAACAGTTCGCGAAAGATCACACGCTCGGCAAAGCCGGGCGCCACGCGAAAGCCGATCCTGCGCGACAAATCCTCCAGCGCCTCACCGACTTTGCGCTTGTTGTGCATCTGCTGCGCGCCAAGGCGGTTGCGCAGCACGATCCAGTCGATGGGCTTCAGCCCGGCCTGCGCCCGCAGCTGCCGCGCGCTCCAGACCATTTCGGAATAGATGCTGGGGCCTTTGACGCGCCCGGTTTCCACATCCATCTTGGCCAGCAGATCAAAGTCGACAAAGCTGTCATTCAGGGGTGTCACCAGCGTATCGGCCAAGGAATGCGCGACCTGGCTCAGGCGCGTATGCGAACCGGGACAATCGATGATGAGAAAGTCTTTCTCCACCTCCATCGCCGTGATCGCTGCCGACAGGCGCTGATCATAGATATTCTCACCGGGGGC
>JALOSO010000021.1 GCA_025458385.1 Paracoccaceae bacterium
CGGGGTCGGCACCATCCGCGCCGCCATTGAAAACGGGTTGCAGGATCAGGGTGCCGTGATCCTTGGCGGCGATGCCCAGATGGAATTCACCTACCGCTTCGCCACCGATGCCGAACGCGCCTTCATGGACCGCATCGCCACGGCCACCAGCGAAATCGTCGATTTTCGGTCGATGGTCGTGGTGGGGCAAGGCGATGAGGCTGATCGCGCCCTGACCCAAATCAAGGCCGTGGACAGCGCCTATCCCCTGACCGGGGCCGTCGTGCTGGAACCAGAAATGCCGCTGGCCGAGGCGCTGGCCGATCAGGGCGCCGTGATGGACCGCGTGCTGGTGGACCGGCTGGGCCTGACCATCGGTGATACCTTCGCCCTTGGCGCGACAGACTTCCGCCTGTCGGCCATCCTTGTGCGCGAACCCGACAGTGCCGGTGGCGGCTTTACCCTTGGCCCCCGCACCATCGTGCTGACCACGGCGCTGGCAGATTGCCGCCCGGATCAGACCTTGCAGCACTTGAGGCAGAGGCCGTTGCCGCCTTCCGCGATACCGGCCTGCGCTGGTCAGACAGCCGCCGCGCTGCCCCCGGCGTTGAACGCTTTGTCGAACGCATCGGCGCATTCCTGATCCTTGTCGGGCTTGCGGGCCTTGCCGTTGGCGGTGTCGGCATCGCCGCCGCCGTGCGCGCCTATCTTGAAGGCAAGATCCCCACCATCGCCACGCTGAAAACCCTTGGCGCCGACAGCGCCACCATCTTTCAGACCTATCTTCTGCAAATCGCCGTCCTGTCCGTGATCGGCGTCGCCGCAGGCCTTGTCCTTGGCGCAGGCATCCCCCTGCTGTTCGCCCCCATCATCGAGGCGTCATTGCCCTTCCCGGCACAGATCGGCTTTGCCGCCACCCCACTGGCCGAGGCCGCGTTTTATGGCATCGTCACCGCCTTTCTGTTCACACTCTGGCCACTTGCCCGCAGTGAAAGCGTCCGCGCCGCCGCACTTTATCGTGGTGCAGGCAACGGCAGCCTGCCGCGCCTGCCCTATATCATCGCCCTTCTGGCCCTTGCCGCCCTGCTGATCGGCGGCGCTGTCTGGTTTTCCGGCACCATGCGCCTTGCCCTTGGCACCACCGGCGGCGTGATCGGCGCACTTCTCATCCTTGCCCTTGCCGCTTGGGGCCTGCGCCGCCTGTCCCGCCGCATTGCCCGCACAAGGCTGACCCAAGGCCGCCCCGGCCTGCGCGCCGCCCTTGCCGCCATTGGCGGGCCAAGGGCCGAGGCCGCCAGCGTCATCCTCTCGCTTGGCCTTGGCCTTTCCGTGCTGGCCGCCATCGGCCAGATCGACAGCAACCTGCGCGCCAGTATCGACCGTGACCTGCCCGAACGCGCGCCCAGTTACTTTTTCGTCGATATCCAGCCCGACCAGATCGACGGTTTCCTGAACCGCCTGACCACCGATACCGCCGTCTCCAAGGTTGAAAACGCCCCCATGCTGCGCGGTGTCATCACGCGTATCAACGGCCGCCCTGCCGAAGAGGTGGTTGGCGAACACTGGGTCATCCGGGGGGATCGCGGCGTGACCTATGCCGCCACGCCCGGTGCCAGCACCATCACCGCTGGCCAGTTCTGGGCCGAAGATTACACCGGCCCCCCGCAGATCAGCTTTGCCGCCGAAGAGGCCGAGGAGATGGGCCTGAAACTGGGCGATACCATGACCGTCAACATCCTTGGCCGCGATATCGAGGCCGCGGTCACCTCGTTCCGCGAGGTGGATTTTTCCAACGCCGGCATGGGTTTCGTGATGACGATGAACCCCACCGCCCTGCAAGGTGCCCCGCATACCTTCATCGCGACCGTCTACAGCACGCCCGAAGCCGAAGCGCCCATCCTGCGCGACCTCTCGCAAGCCTACCCCAACATCACCGCCATCCGCGTGCGTGATGCGATCGACCGCGTGACCGAGGCGCTTGGCGCGATTGCCACCGCCACCGCATGGGCCGCCGCGGCCACCCTGCTGACCGGCTTCATCGTGCTGATCGGGGCCGCCGCCGCAGGCGAACGCGCGCGGGTCTATGAGGCGGCGCTGATGAAAACGCTGGGGGCCACGCGTGGGGCCATCCTGAAATCATTCGCACTGCGGGCCGGCATCATGGGCGCGGCTGCGGGCGTGGTGGCCATCATCGCCGGCGGCATTGCCGGTTGGGCGGTGATGACCTTCGTGATGGAAGGCGACTACCGGTTCGAACCCGTCAGCGCCTTTGCCATCGTGCTGGGCGGCATTGCAATCACATTGATCGCAGGCCTTCTCTTTGCATGGCGCCCCTTGGCCGCACGCCCCGCGCAGGTCTTGCGCGCACAGGACTGACGCCGGTCAACTGAAAATTTCAGGTCTGAAATTTTCAGGTGGTCAGGGTCAGCGCACCGCCTCCATCACGGCGCCCTGCATCCGGCAATCGCGGATCACATCCGGCCCGCAGCGACGCGGCGCCAGATCCTTGGTCAGGCAGATCCGCGCCTCTTGAATCATCCCGTCCTTGCAGGTGATCGTGATCTGGTCGGGGGCAAGTGCCGGATTGGCCTCGAGAAATGCCTCTTCCACCACAGCGGCGGGCAAGGCCAGATCACGGTTCAGTGCGGCAAAGACGGGCGGAATGACGATTGTGCCATAGGCCTGCCGGGCCAGATCGAAATAGGCCGCGGCAGACAGCCCGGCGCAGCGCCCGTGTTTCTTCCACTGGTAAAAGGCCAGCCCCGCGCCGCCCATGATATCGGCCATCCCCGCCGTCATGCTGCGGGGCGGATCGCGTTCCACTGTCCGGCAAAAACTTGGCCAGCCATCCTCATACTGTGGCCACAGCCCGTGCAACGTAAACGTCAGCCCGCGCCCTGCATCGCATTGCGGATCATCACGCCCGTCACCTTCCAGCGCGCACCAGTTGGCCGACCATGACAGCGCCATCACATAATAATCGAAATCGCCCGCACGCTCACCCTCGGCAAAAGCCGGGGTCGCCATCAAGGCCGCCAGCACCAATCCACGCATTCCCTCTTCCCTCTCTGCCCGGCCTCGACTATATGGGGCGGGAATTCCCGAAAACAGGAACTCGCGGCCCCGGTCGCAGCCGTTTTCCCGGCTACGGGAGCATTTGTAAACAAGGGAGTGTTCGGCATGAACAAACCACTTATGGCAAAGGCCACTGCCGTCTGGCTGGTGGACAACACGACGCTGTCATTCCACCAGATCGCGGAATTCTGCGGCATGCACGAGTTGGAAGTGCAGGGCATTGCGGATGGCGATGTGGCAACAGGGGTCAAGGGGTTTGATCCGGTCGCCAACAACCAGCTTGATCTGGTCGAGATCGAGCGGGGCCAGAAGGATGTGGCCTACAAGCTGAAGCTGAAATTCAACGCGGCAGCGGTGGGCGAGGAAAAGCGCCGTGGCCCGCGCTATACGCCACTGTCGAAACGGCAGGACAGGCCAGCGGCGATCCTGTGGCTGGTCAAGTTCCACCCGGAACTCAGCGATGGGGCGATCGGCAAGCTGGTGGGCACGACGAAGCCGACGATCATGTCGATCCGCGAACGCAGCCACTGGAACATCAGCCAGATTACACCGATTGACCCGGTGGCACTGGGTCTGTGCCGCCAGTCGGAACTCGACGCCGCCGTGCAGGCCGCGGCGCGCAAGAAGGCCGCCGAAGGCACGGTGATGAGTGATGATGAGCGGCGCAAACTGGTGTCGACGGAACAATCGCTGACCATGTCGGATGAAGCGCGCGATGCCGGGGGGCTGGATCATCTGGCGGCCTTTGCCAAGGTCGAAAAGGAAGAGGCGCCAGCCGATTTCAGCGATGCGGAAAGCTTTTTCAACCTGCCCGACGCCGATGAAGATGACGACGACGATGGTGATGATGATGACGCCGGCCCGCTGCGTCGCTGATGATTGGCAAAGCCCCCCGTGCGGGGGCTTTTGTCTGGGTGTGAGATGACCAGATTGGCCGTGGCGCTGGTGGCGCATGATGACAAGAAGGATGACATGGCCGCCTGGGCGCTGCGCCATGCCGCTGTTCTGGCGGGGTTTGATCTGTGGGCGACCGGAACGACCGGCGCGCGTGTGGCAGCGGCAACGGGGTTGCCTGTCACGCAACTGAAATCCGGCCCGCTGGGGGGCGATGCGCAATTGGGGGCCATGATCGCCGAGGGGCGGCTGGATGCGCTGTTCTTCTTTACCGATCCGCTGTCGGCCATGCCGCATGACGTGGATGTGAAATCCCTGCTGCGTCTTGCCGTTCTTTACGACATTCCAACGGCGATGAGCCCGCGCACCGCCGATCTCGTGCTGGCCGGGCTGCAAGGCCCGAACGCCTGACCGCGCAGCCATCCGGGCGCGAATTTCAACCAGGTACGGATTTCCAGACTTGGGCGGTACACGCCGGGGTTGTTATCCTGTTGCCGTTGAACCTGCCTTTTTCCACGACCGTTTCATTTCATTCACCCGCTTTTCCCGCGACAGGAGGATTTTCCGATGATCATTTCGCATTTCGAACTGCTGTTCAAAAATCAGGCCCCGGCCGATACGACCACGGGTGTGCAGCCCGATGTGGCCGTGCAGGGCTATTTCCTTGAAATCACCAACCTTGATACCAAGCCGATCCAGTTTCTGGCCGAATTCGTGATTGCCCCGCCGGGTGAGGCGAACCGCAGCCTTGCCGGCAATACGCTGTGCTTTGTCGATGAGCCGCCGCTGCCGGGAATTGCGGGGGCCGTGACCGACAACCGTGGCGGGGTCTTGCAGGAAACCGCAACGGCTGGCGTGTTTGTCCCACAGTTTGGCCGGGGATTGCGCAACAATTTCCGCCTGCCGGCGGGGGGCACGGGGTTGCTGGCGGTCCTGCCGTCGATCTTTCCGTCACCGCTGGACCCGTCACCGCTGAACCAGACGAATTTTGAGGTGCGCGGCCATGTCCGCCTGCGCGTGCCTGCCTTGCGCGGGGCCTTCCCCAGCATTCCGATCGGGCAAAGCAGTGCACCCGTTCCTGTGCTGTTGACGCCACAGAACCGTACCAGCTTTGTCAGGGCCGGGGTGATCGAGGATCAGACGCAGGCCTCGTTGCCCCTGGCCATGGGGGTGGCGCAGGTCTCGATTCCGGCAGAGCCCGGCTTTTTGCTGCCGCCGATCGACTTTGCGTTTGACCGCAACCGACTGCAGCGTGTGCTGGATGATCTGCCGATTGAACCGGTGGCACGGGCGGAAATGCTGGCAGGTCTGCTGGCGCAGATCGGCACCGACAAGGACGCGATCAGCCTTTTGAACAAGGCCATGGCGGCGGCCGATATTGGCGTTGCAATCGAACGCCGCAAGGTGCCGGCCTGATCTTTTGCTGCGCCGTCGCAAAAACGGCTGCGGCGGCGCTTATCCGCGTCAGAACGCCTTGCGCGCCCGCAAGGCCGCACCGATTGTGCCGTCGTCCAGATAATCCAGCTCTCCGCCAATCGGCACGCCTTGCGCAAGTGATGTGATCCGCACGCCGGTGGCCGCCAAGGCATCGGCGATGTAATGCGCCGTTGTCTGCCCGTCGACCGTGGCATTCAACGCAAGGATGACCTCGGTCACGCTTTCATCCGCCACGCGGGCCGCAAGCTGTGGAATGCGCAGCACCTCGGGGCCGACGTCGTCCAAGGGTGACAAGGTGCCGCCCAGAACATGGTAGCGGCCCTTGAAGGCGCGGCCGCGTTCCATTGCCCAAAGGTCTGCCACATCCTCGACCACGCAAATCTCACCCGTCGCGCGGGCCGGATCAGCGCAGATCGCGCAGGTATCGGACGTGCCGATATTGCCGCAGGTCAGGCAATCGCGCGCCGTGGCCGCCACATGGGCCATGCGGTGTGCCAGGGGGGCCATCACCTGCCCGCGTTTCTTCAGCAGCATCAGCACCGCGCGGCGGGCAGACCTTGGCCCAAGGCCCGGCAGCCGCGCCATCAGGTCGATCAGGTCATCAATGTCGCGGGTGGAATCGGCCATTCAGGCAGGCAATTCAAAACGGCAGTTTCATGCCCGGCGGCAGGCCCAGACCTTCGGTCATCTTGGCCATTTCCGCCTGTGCGCGCTGGCCTGCCTTGGCCTGCGCGTCTTTGATGGCGGCAAGGATCAGGTCTTCGACGACCTCTTTCTCGGACGCGACAAAGATCGATGGATCAATCTCAAGCCCGGTGAGTTCGCCCTTGGCCGTTGCGCGGGCGCGCACAAGGCCGGCGCCGCTTTCGCCCACGACAACAATGCGATCCAGATCATCCTGCATCTGGGCCATCTTTGTCTGCATCTCGCCTGCGGCCTTCATCATCTTGGCCATGTCGCCAAGCCCACCCAAACCCTTCAGCATCACTTCACCTCTTTGCGTTTCAACAGCGTGCCGGCCAGGCACGCCATCCATACCAACCCCAACACCGCCAGCACCAGGGTCGGCGCGCCGATACAGCCTTCGGTCATCGCAAGCTGGCGCGTGGAGGGGTCCAGTGGCCAGATATAGGGCACCGCCATGATCAGTGTCACCAGCATGACGGCGTTCAGGATGATTGTCTTGCGGAAATAAAGGCCCAGCACCAACCCCAGCAGGATAAGGCCGCCGCCGCCCCATACCAGAAACTGCACCAGTTCCGTGACCATGGTCGCCGGCCCATCGGCGGGGGACCAGCCGGGGCGCTGTTTTTCGCAGACCTCGGCCATGGCGGGGCTGGCCATCAGGCTGAACGCAATCAGTTGTCTTCGAACGGATCCCATTCATCTTCCACTTCAGGCAATGCTTCTGTCGCCGCACGGGCCACCAGAACCTCGGGCGTGCGGATTTCGGTGATCTTGGCCCCGGGAAAAGCCGCAAACACGGCCTGCACCAGCGGATTCTCACTGGCCAAGGCCCGCGCGGCATCCAGTGTGGCCGCGCGCTGTTCGGCAAGGGTCGCCGCCCCCCCGGTCGACACGACCGACACCCCCCAGCGCGCGCCGGTCCAGCCTTGCAGACGTTGGCCAAGCCGGGCGGCAAGATCGCGCGCAGCACCAGGCGCGGATTCGAATTCGATGCGCCCCGGCGCGTAACTGACCAGCCGCAGGCCTGCCTCGACATCGGTCAGCAGCTTCATGTCGCGTTTGTCGCGGATCAGCCCCACCACCGCGTCAAAACTGCCGGGAAGATCAGGTGCTGCGTCTGGCAACGGCACCGCAACCTGCCCGCCAGCCTGCCGCATGCGCGCGCCACCGCCCTGCGGCGCAGGTGCCGCGGCGGCCATGCCGGTCTGCGGGGCCGCGGGCGGAAAGGCCGGCATGGCCGCGCCCTGCAGCTTGCGGATCAGGGTTTCGGGATCAGGCAAATCCGCGACATGGGTCAACCGGATGATCGCCATTTCGGCGGCCATCATTGCATTGGGGGCAAGCGATACTTCCTCGACCGCCTTCAGCAGCATCTGCCATGTGCGCGAAAGCACGCGCATCGGCAGGCGTTCGGCCATGTCCAGCCCGCGCGCACGCTCGTCAGGTGGCGTGGTCGGGTCCTCGGCGGCCATCGGGGTGATCTTGACCACCGAAATCCAATGCGTCACCTCGGCCAGATCGCGCAGAACGGCCATCGGATCGGCCCCATCGGCATATTGGCCCGAAAGCTCGGCCAAGGCGGCGGCCGCATCGCCGCGCATGACCATGTCGAACAGATCAAGCACACGGCCGCGGTCGGCCAGCCCGAGCATGCTGCGCACCTGTGCGGCTGTGGTTTCGCCTGCGCCATGGGCGATGGCCTGATCCATCAGGCTCATCGCATCGCGCACCGATCCTTCGGCCGCCCGGGTGATCAGCGCCATGGCATCGGGGGCAAGTTGCGCGCCTTCCAGTGCGGCGATGCGGGCCAGATGGGCCATCATCACCTCGGGCTCGATGCGCTTCAGGTCAAACCGCTGGCACCGGCTTAGCACCGTGACCGGCACTTTGCGAATCTCGGTTGTGGCAAAGATGAATTTCACATGCGCGGGCGGTTCTTCCAAGGTCTTCAGCAGCGCGTTGAAGGCATTGGTCGACAGCATGTGCACTTCGTCGATGATATAGATCTTGTAGCGTGCCGATGCCGCCCGGTAGTGCACGGAATCAATGATCTCGCGGATATCGCCCACGCCTGTGCGCGATGCCGCGTCCATCTCCATCACATCCACATGCCGGCCTTCGGTGATGGCCACACACGGCTCACACAGCCCGCAGGGTTCGGTCGTCGGCCCGCCCGTGCCATCGGGGCCCACGCAGTTCAGCCCCTTGGCGATGATACGGGCGGTCGTGGTCTTGCCCACCCCCCGCACGCCGGTCATCACGAAGGCATGCGCAATGCGGTCTGCCGCAAACGCGTTCTTCAATGTGCGCACCATCGCCTCTTGCCCGATCAGATCGGCAAAGGTCTGCGGGCGGTATTTGCGGGCAAGAACGCGGTAGGCGGGGGAATCGGACATGGCCGCCACCTTAGCCGCCGCGCGCGCGCAGGCATACTGCGCGCCAAAAGTTTTCCAAAACTTTTGCAAATTTCTTTGCAGAAACTTGGCCCCTGCTTACGGCGGCAGGACCCTGTGCTGATGCGGGGGGCGGAGGGAGGGGTGAGAGGCTGAACACGACCCAAGCGGGTCTCGTTGCGGCTGCTTCCTTCCGGACCTGACCGGGTTGGCGAGGCGCTTACCCGCGCCAACCTCTCACCCGGCAACATAGGTGAGCGAGAGGGGATTCGCAAGACACCGCACCTGTTCATGGCAAGGCCCGTTTCCCTTGGCTGCGGCCGTCAACACCCCGGGGCAACAAACCTTTGCGGGGGATGTTCCATCAGCGCCATGGTTGGCCTAACCTGGCCGTGACACCAGCGGGAAACAGCATGGCCCACCTGACACGCATCACCTGGCCTGATTTCGGCGCGCCAGCCCTGCCCCCGGCGTTCAGCCTGCCCGAAGCACAGGCACGGCTTGCGGCTGTGCGCCACGCAGGCCGGCATTATGATGCACTTGTCATCTATGGTGACCGGGAACATGCGGCCAACCTGCATTGGATCACCGGCTTTGATCCGCGCTTTGAAGAGGCGGTGCTGATTGTCACCGAAGGGGCTGCGCTGCTTTTGGCTGGCAACGAATGCCTGCCCTACACCCGAACCTCGCCGCTTGTGCAGTCAGGCGATATTGCCACTGGCCATTGCGCCAGCCTGTCACTGCCTTCGCAACCCCGTGGTACGCGCCGCATCGCCGATTGGCTGACCGCAGCGATCCCGCAAGGGGCCACAGTCGGGGCGATCGGCTGGAAATGGTTCGGCCCGGATGAGGTGGACGATCCCGCCACCGCCATTGACCTGCCCGCCTTTATTGCCGATCCGCTGCGCGCCATTGCCGCCCGCGTTGAAAACGCGACGCCGCTGATGATGCACCCGACCCATGGCCTGCGCGCGCGTGTCGATGCGGCCGAGATCGCGCGCCTTGAATTCGCCAATTACATGGCGGCCCATGCGTTACAGCGCATGGTGCGCGCGTTCAGGCCCGACCGGACGGATTTTGAAGTGGTGCAGGCCGCAGGTCTGGGTGGCCTGCCGCTGGGCTGCCATGTCACCTTTGCAACGGGTGCCCGTGCGGATCAGGGGTTGTCCGGGCCAACAGGCCAGTTGCTGCGGACGGGCAGCCCCATCGGGTTCAACATTTGTCATTGGGGGGCCAATATCTGCCGCGCCGGTTGGCTGGCCCGCAGTGCCGCTGACCTGCCCGCAGACGCGCAGGATTATCTGTCGGCCTTTGCCTTTCCCTACATGCGCGCCATGTCGGAATGGTGCAGCCTGATGCAGCCCGGCACACCGGGCCATGACGTCTGGTCTGCCATGCAACAGGCGCTGCCGCATGACGTTTTTGGGGTGACGCTGAACCCCGGCCATCTGATCGGCCTGGATGAATGGGTCAGCAGCCCGATTTATCAGGGTTCGACCGAACCCCTCGCCAGCGGGATGGCGATGCAGATGGATGTGATCCCGGGCCATCCCACCTATGGCTCGACCCGCATGGAAGACGGCTATGTCATCGCGGATGCCAACCTGCGCCTGCAGCTTGCCGCGCATTTTCCCGCCGTGCTGGACCGTGCCGGTCAGCGGCGCAGCTTCATGCGCGACGTCATCGGCATGCAGGTGCCCGACAGCTTGCTGCCCTTGGCCGACACCTGCGGGATCATCGCCCCGTGGCTGTTCGCGCCTGACCTTGTGATCGCCTTGTAGCAAGCCAGCCTGCAGCGGCGCGGCACCGGCGGCCACCCCCTTGCAAAGACCTTAGGTGTCTTGCGGCACGGCAAGCCCGGCAAGGCGTGCGCCAGCCAGCAGATCAGCCGCCAGAAAATCAGCATGTGGCCCGGTTGAAGGTTGCATATCCGGCACCTGCACAACGACACAGCCTGCCAGACGTGCCGATCTGGCACCGACATCGCTGTCTTCGAAGGCAAGGCACCGGGCCGGATCGACCCCGAGTTGCCGGGCGGCCAGCAGGAACGGGTCAGGGGCCGGCTTGGCATGCGCCACATCATCGACCGACACGATCAGCTGAAAGAACGGCGCAAGACCTGCCTTGTTCACCTTGGCCAGCGCCTCGGCCCGCCGCGACGACGTCACCACGGCCATCGGCACATCGATGGCCCCGAGCACGGCCAGCACGCCGGGTTTCAGCCGCAACTCACGCGCGACGCTGGCGCGGAACGCGTCATGCCAATGCGCCGTCAGCGCGTCGATGTCCACTTGCGGGTGCGCGGCCAGAATGGCTGCCCGCGTGCCTGCATGATCCTTGCCCACCATGGCATGCATAAAGGCCATGTCGACGGCCACACCGACAGAAGCAAAGGCTGCAATTCCGGTGTGAAGCGAAACACTTTCCGTGTCGACCAGCGTTCCATCCAGATCAAACAGCACGGCATCATACATCGGGGCACCTCTCTCTGCCCCCCGGCTTATCCCATCACATCTGCAATCGAAAGCGCAGAAAACCCTCGGCTGTCAGGCCCAGGCTTTCCGGGTGAAAAGCCCTGATCTCTTCGATATGGCGGCTGGCCGCAATGGCGGTGTCCAGCACCATGCTGGTCCCCGGCATCGCAACAAACCCCCAGGACAAGGGCGGCAGGCCGGACAGATCATGGCCAGCGGCAAGATAGCGTATCAGCACCTCGCGCGTGGCAAGCGCGCAGGGATCGGCGACCATTTGCAGCCCGCGCTGCCAGCGCCCGCCGACGATGCCCAGGCGATGGCTGTTCGTGGCCAGCACAAAACGCATGTCATCTGTCAAGGGGCGGCCCTGATGACACAGGTCGCGGATGCGCCCGGGCCCGGCCTGCGGACGGGTTGACCGGATGCCGTGACGCGCGGGGGCCGTCAGGTCGATGCGGTAGGTCAGCCCGGCAATCATCTCAAGGCAGGTGGCCGGGAAATCCGGGTCAAGCAAGGGTTGGTCCTGCAGGCCCGGTTGCATCAGCGCATAGCTGCTGGCCGAGATTTCCAGCCAGTCGCGCAGATCGGCGCCTGTCACTTCGATGGCGGCGAAACGGTTGGGATGCATATACAGATCGGCCGCGTGGCGCATCAGGATCGGCCCCGGCGGCACGGCCGTAAAATGGCCCGGCCCGCCGCGCCCCCCGGCCTTGAACGGGGCAACCGATGACAGCACCGGCAGATCGGCCCATGCCGTGCCCTTGATCAGATCGCGCAGATGATCGGCCTGCGCTTCGGCGATCAGGGCCTGCATCGCGCCCGGTTGCAACACGGCAAAGTAGCTGTGCAAGGCGATGTCCGTCTGTCCGATCTGCCGGGCCATCCAGCGCCGGGTCGCGGCATGCACGCCCTTGGACTGGGCGACAATCGCCGCATCCTCGGGCACCAGTGGTTCGGCGTGGCCCTGTGGATCACGCCGGGCGGTAGCGCGCAGATGGGGCCGGGCGGAACGAACACACCATCCGCGTGGCCCGCGTTCCAGTTCAAGGTCGATCAGCCCCAGATGTGATCCGTATGCCCCCGCAATGACGGCAGGCACGCCTTGCAGGGGTGCTGCCTGAACCAGATGTTCATGGCCAAGGATCAGCACATCCAGCCCCGGCAATGTGGCCAGTTGCCAGCCGGCATTTTCGGCAGCCTGCGGCGCACCCGCGGCGCCAATACCCGAATGGGCCATCGCAATGATCAGATCGGCCCCGGCCGCCTGCAACGCAGAAATTGCCGTTTGCGCGGCGCTGCAGATATCGCGCGCTTGCAGGTCGGGCGGCAGATGGGTGCGTTCCCATTCCAGCACCTGTGGCGGGGTCAGGCCGAACACACCAATGCGCAGGTCATGCGCCTGGCCATGGGTATCGGTCAGCCGCCGCGACAAAAGGGCCCAGGGCTGGAACAGTGGCGCGGCATCGGCGCGCAGGATATTGGCCGACAGCATCGGAAACGGTGCTTGTGCAACGACCTGCGTCAGAAACGGCAAGCCAAAGCTGAACTCGTGATTTCCCAGTGCCGCTGCATCGCAGCCAAGGGCGTGCAGCGCAGCCACCATCGGATGCATGCGCCTGTCAACATCCCCACCTGCACGGGCGCGTGGGCCGGTCTTGCCTGCCTTCTGGCCAATGTATTCGGCCAGCGGGCTGCCTTCGATCAGATCACCATTGTCGAAATACAGGGCATTGGGCACTTCGGCCCGGGCCTGCCGGATCAGCGTCGCGATGCGGGCAAACCCCGTGGCCGGACTGGCGCGGTCGGCATGGTAATCCCAGCCCAGCAAATGCGCATGCAGGTCCGTCGTCGCAAGCAGACGCAAGGGCACAAGGGCAGTCTGTTCACGCGGGCTGTGCATGGTTGGAATTGGTCCTGTTCACGGTCCCTTCGCTGGCCGGGGATGGCCGCCCCGGTAATGCTCCGGCCGCACGGGGGCCGGTAGTTCTTGCGGGACCGAAGTCCCGGCTTCCTCCTTCAATACAACCAACGCGCGAGTGTTGCGCAAGTGGTGTTCGTTTTGTCATCGAATTCGTTCGCACCGTGACATTTCCGCCGGTTCGCGGCCCTTGGCCCGCCGGGGCGGTTGTGTCACAGACGGGCGAGGGAAAAGTACAGCGAAAGCGGACAAGGCCAGATGCGGCACGCAGAAACAGTGACATTCGGCGGATCAGGACTGATGCGCGCGGCGCATCTGCGCGGGGACGCGGCGGGGATCGCCGGGTTGCTGGCCAGCGGGCGCATCCTGCCATTCTGGCGTGGCAAGCCGCTGGTTGACGGTGATGTGGCCGGGCAGGCGCCCGTCACCTTGGCGCATGTGGGCGCGGGGCATCCGGTGCTGTCAGGTGGGGGTGCGCCGCCCGTCTTTCTGGGGCTGGATGATGGGCAGGCGACCTTTGCGCAGGACATTAGCCATTGGCAACCCGCCGACGCACCTGCCGCAGCCGACAGTTTCCTTGACACATCGGCACAGGCGCACCCGGACCTGCCGCCAACCCAGACCTTTCGCGAATTGCGCGGGCTTTTGGCGGCCTTGACGCCACGGCAGGCCGAACTTGCGGCGACCGCACGCGCGCTGCTGACCTGGCACCGGTCGCACGGGTTCTGCGCGGCCTGTGGCGCGGCCAGCCTGCCCGCGCAGGCCGGCTGGCAGCGCGATTGCCCGGCCTGTGGCACCCATCACTTTCCCCGAACAGACCCGGTGGTGATCATGCTGGTCACACGGGGCAACAGCGTGCTGCTGGGGCGCAGTCCGGGCTGGCCTGACGGCATGTATTCGTGCCTTGCGGGGTTTGTAGAACCGGGCGAAACGATCGAGGCCGCCGTGCGCCGCGAAACCCTGGAAGAGGCGGGGATCAGCGTGGGGGCAGTGCGCTATCTGGCCAGCCAGCCCTGGCCTTTTCCGGCGTCGCTGATGATTGGCTGTCAGGCCGAAGCCCTGGATGACCGGATCACCATCGACCCTGCGGAACTGGAACAGGCGGTCTGGGTCACGCGCGAAGAGATGGTCAGCGTGATGGCGGGCACACATCCGGCGATCAAACCGGCGCGCAAAGGCGCGATTGCACATTTCCTGATTGCAAACTGGCTGGCGGACAGTCTTTTATAGCGCTGTGAACAGCCTGCAAGCATGACAACGACAGGGCTGGCGCGCGCAGTGGCGCAGTGGGAATCTTGGGACAGGCACGGTCAGATAGATGAAGGTCGCATCACGGCATGATATCGAAGCGCCACCGGCGTTCGTGTTTGAGGCGTTGACCGATTTCGACAGCTGGGAGCGCAGCGCCATGCGCCGTGGGGCCGAGGTCACGCGCACGGACAAGATGACGGCTGTTGCGGCGGGGCTGGCCTGGCAGGTGCGCTTTCGGTTTCGCGGCAAGGACCGCAAACTGGCGGTGCGGTTGACCAGCATTGACGCCCCTTCCCGGCTTGGCTTTGGTGTCAACGGCATGCTGTTCGAGACGACCTCGGTCGTTGATCTGATGGAACTGGGGGCAAAGCGGACACGCATGGTCGTCGTGTCCGAGGCAAAGCCCAAGACGCTGGCGGCGCGTCTGATCCTGCAATCGTTGCGGCTGGCGCGGGCCCGGGTGCAGCGGCGGGTTGACAAACGGATCGGGGCCATCGCGCGCGAGATCGAAGATCGTTACCGCATCCAGACCCGCCCCAAGGGCCTTGGACTGCGTTAGGGGGGCGATTGTGCCAAGGGGCCGCTCATCGCTTGGGATGCCAGCGAAGAGCGACTGCAAGGAAGCGATGAGCGGCCCGAACGCGTGGCGGCAGCCGGTCAACCCCGGCGGCGGTCGGCGGGATAGACCCCGTGGATCGTCAGCTTGCTGGTGAAATAGGCCAGCTCCTCAAGCGCGCGGGCAACCGGCGGATCATCAGGATGGCCTTCGATATCGGCGTAGAATTCCGTGGCGGTAAATGTGCCGCCGACCATGTAGCTTTCCAGCTTGGTCATGTTCACCCCGTTCGTCGCAAAGCCGCCCATGGCCTTGTACAGGGCCGCCGGAATGTTGCGCACCCGGAAGGTGAAGGTCGTCATCATCTGCGCGGCGCGGCGCGAAAGGTCGGCCTCGCGCGCCATGACCAGAAAGCGCGTCGTGTTGTTGGCCTGATCCTCGATATGGCGCGCCAGCACGTCAAGGCCATAGATTTCGGCTGCCAGTTCGCTGGCCAGGGCGGCGCGCGACGGATCGCCCGCCGCGGCCACCTCGCGCGCGGCGCGGGCATTGTCGGAACTGACCTTGCCGGCAATGCCATGCGCCCGCAGGAACCCCGCACATTGTGGCAGGATCACCACATGGCCATGCGCCTCGCGGATGTTCTCCAGGGCGGCCCCGCGCAGGCCCAGCAGGTTGACATGCACCCGCACAAAAGCCTCGTCCACGATATGCAGCCCCGCCTTGGGCAGCAGGCTGTGCACATCCGCAACCCGGCCATAGGTCGAGTTTTCGACCGCCAGCATGCCGAGGTCCGCCGCACCGCTGCGCGTGCGTTCCACCACGTCCTCAAAGGTCGTGCAGGGCAAGGGCTCCATCTCGGGCCGTGCCTGGGCGCAGGCCTGATGCGAATAGGCGCCAAGTTCCCCCTGAAATGCGATCCGTCCGGCCATGCATCCCCCAATTCCGCGCCGCCAACAAAAAGGGGCGATTAGTCGCGCTACTACACCTTGAAACCCGGCTGCGGAAGCGGATACATACCGCGCAAAGATGCGTGAAGGGTCCAGACCACATGTTCGACACGATGACGATCACCAAAGCCACGGGCGCCTTCTGCGGGGCCTTGCTTGTGTTTCTGCTGGGGTCCTGGGGGGCCGAGGTGATTTATGGCCCGCATCACGCCAAACATGGCGAAGAACATGTTCAGGCCTATACCATCGCGATCGAGGGGGCAGAATCTGCCGAACCCGCAGAGGCCGAGGTTGATTTTGCCACGCTCTTGGCGGCAGCCGATGCCGGTGCTGGCGAAAAGGTCTTTGGCAAATGCGCCTCGTGCCACAAGATCGACGGCAGTGATGGCACGGGTCCGCATCTGAACGGCGTGGTTGACCGCCCGAAAGCGGCTGTCGCGGGCTTTGGCTATTCCGACGCCATTCTGGCGGTTGCAGATCAGGCCTGGACAGCGGAAAACCTGAACGGTTTTCTGGAAGACCCAAAGGGCTATATGCCCGGCACCTCGATGGGGTTCGCAGGCCTGCCAAAGGCTGAAGACCGCGCAAACCTGATCGCTTTTCTTGCAGCCACGCAATAGGCGCGGGCCGCATCGCACGAAACGCTGGCAGCCGCCCCCGAAAAGGGCGGCTTTTTCCTGTGTTCACGCGCTTTTGCATCGACATGACCGGGTCTTGCCCCAGATTTGCAACTTGCGGTCGCGGCCATCGTAAGATTAGCATCGCCCGCAACAACAGGGCATCAACTGCCGATTGACACAGGGAAGCAGCACCGATGGCATCACCGCGCAGCACCGTATCCGCAGCGACCGCAGACGCCGGTCCGGGCCGCCTGATTGCATCAGGTCTGCTGATCCTTGGGCTGGCCGCGGCTACCGTCTCGGCGGCGCGGGCCGAAGAGACCATCACGGCCCATGGCATCTCGACCTTCGGGGATCTGAAATACCCCGCCGATTTCGCCCATCTTGAATACGTGAACCCCGATGCGCCCAAAGGGGGCGAGATGTCGCAATGGGCCTTTGGCAATTTCGACAGCATGAACCCCTATTCCGAAAAGGGCCGCGCGGCGGGCCTGTCATCCATCATGTACGAATCCATTCTGGTGGGCACGGCGGATGAGATCGGGTCGGCCTATTGCCTGCTGTGCACGACGCTGGAATATCCGGTTGACCGGTCATGGGTCATCTTCAACCTGCGCGATGATGTGAAATTCTCGGACGGCACGCCGATGACGGCGGATGATGTGTTGTTCAGCTATGAAACCTTTCTGGCCAAGGGCCTGACGGATTTCCGCACGCTGTTTGCGCAGCGCGTCGAGAAGGCCGAGGTTCTGGGCCCGCTGCAGATCAAGTTCACCTTCAAGGAAGGCGTGCCTTGGCGCGACATGCCACAAGAGGTGGGCAGCCTGTCGATCATGTCGCGCGCGCATTACGAAGGCAACAACCGCGACCTTTCGCTTGACAGTCTGGAACCGTTCCTGGGCACCGGGCAGTATGTGCTGGACAGCATGGATGTCGGCCGGTCAGTCACCTATCGGCGCAACCCCGATTACTGGGGCAATACGCACCCGCTGAACATTGGCCAAGGCAATTTCGATACGATCCGGCTGGAATACTATGGCGATTATCAGGCCGCGTTCGAGGGGTTCAAGGCCGGCAACTATCTGTTCCGCAACGAAGCGTCGTCAAAGGAATGGGCAACGTCCTATGATTTCCCGGCCGTGCAGGACGGCACGGTCCTGAAGGTGGCCCTGCCCAACGGCAACAAGGCAAACGGGCAGGCGTTTATCTTCAACCTGCGGCGGGACAAGTTTCAGGACATCCGCGTGCGGCAGGCGATTGCGCTGATGTTCAACTTTGAATGGTCGAACAAGACCCTGTTCTACGATCTTTACGCCCGCATCCATTCCGTCTGGGAAAACAGTGATCTGGCCGCAACGGGAACCCCCCCGCCCGAAGAGGTGGCGCTGCTGCAGCCACTGGTCGATCAGGGCCTGCTGAATGCCAGCATCCTGACCGACCCGGCGGTCATGGCCCCAACATCCGGGGACCGGCAGATCGACCGTGGCAATCTGCGCGCGGCCTCGGCCCTGCTTGACGCGGCAGGCTGGACGGTGGGCGATGACGGTATCCGCCGCAATGCGACCGGGCAAAAGCTGTCGGTCGAATTTCTGAATGCTTCGCCCAGCTTTGACCGCATCATGCTGCCCTATGTCGAAAACCTGGTGGCGCTTGGCGTCGATGCGCGGATGACATCGGTTGATCCGGCACAGTTCGAATCGCGCGTGCGGCCGGAAGGCGGCTATGATTTCGACATGATCACCGACAATGCACGCAGCAACTACATCAGCGGCAACGAGTTGCTGCAGTATTACGGATCGGAAACGGCGGATGTCTCAACCTTCAATGCCATGGGCCTGAAAAGCCCGGCCGTGGATGCGATGATCGAGGTGGTCCGCAGTGCCAAGACCAGCGAAGAACTGACGATTGCCACGCGCGCGCTGGACCGGGTGCTGCGCGCAGAACAGTTCTGGGTGCCGCAGTGGTACAAGGATACCCATACCGTCGCCTATTACGACATCTACGATCACCCCGAAACACTGCCGCCCTATGCCTTGGGCGAGCTGAATTTCTGGTGGTACGATGCGGCGCGGGCAGAAGCGCTACGCGCCGCCGGCGCATTGAAATAGGATCGGTGCAAGACCGCGATGGGCGCCTATATCCTGCGTCGGCTGCTGCTGGTGATCCCCACTTTGCTGGGGATCATGGTCATCAACTTTGGCCTGACGCAATACATCCCCGGCGGCCCGATCGAACAGACATTGGCGCGGCTGGAAGGCGGCGGTGATGTGCTTGAAGGCATTGCCGGGGGCGGCGATCCCATCATGGATGATGGCGGGGCGGGCAGCAGCTATATCGGCGCCTTTGCGCGCATCGTCTGCGCCGAAGGGTTCACCGGCACGCCCTCGGTCAAGGATCCGGCCTGCGAGAAAGAACTGATCCCGGCAACCGAGCGGTTCTTCATCATGATGGGCAACTATCTGACCTTCGATTTCGGGGAAAGCTATCAGCGGTCGATCAGCGTGGTCGATCTGATCCTTGAAAAGATGCCCGTTTCGATCACCCTGGGCCTGTGGGCG
>JALOSO010000022.1 GCA_025458385.1 Paracoccaceae bacterium
TCGACATAAAGCCCGCCGGGAATTTCGTGGGGTCCGCGCAGGCATCAAACGCGCCATGATCCGCCGTGGTGTGGCACCACAGGCCGGTGATCTTGCCCTCTTTGGTCGCGGCAATCTTGCCCTGCATCCAATAGTCACGCGCAAAGGCCGTGGCCATCAGGTTATCCATCCGGTCTTCGATCCACTTCACCGGGCGGCCCGTCACGATACTGGCCACAATCGCGCAGACATAGCCGGGGTAGACCCCCACCTTGTTGCCAAACCCGCCGCCGATATCGGGCGACACGATGCGGATACTGCTTTCCGGAATACCCGACAGCAGGCTGGCCACGGTCCGCACCACATGCGGCGCCTGAAACGTGCCCCACATCGTCAACTTGCCGTTGATCTTGTCCATGGATGCCACGCAGCCGCAGGTTTCCAAGGGGCAGGGGTGCGTGCGGTGGTAATAGACCATCTCTTCGGCCACCACATCCGCCCCCGCCAGCACCGCGTTCGTGGCCGCCTCATCGCCCACTTCCCAGCGGAAGATGTGGTTGTGATGCACGCGTTCGCCATGCGCCCCCTTGGTTTGGCCCGCCAGATCCTCGCGCAGCACGGGTGCCCCCGGTTGCATCGCCTTGAACGGGTCCACGACGACGGGGAGTTCTTCGTAATCCACGTCTACCAGTTCGCAGGCATCCGCTACGGCCGCGCGGGATTCCCCCACGACAAAGGCAATTTCCTGGCCCTGAAATAGCACCTTGCCATCGGCCAGCACCATCTGCTTGTCGCCCGCCAGCGTCGGCATCCAGTGCAAGCCCAAAGGCGCCAGATCAGCCGCCTGCAGCACCGCAATGATCCCCGGCACGGCCAACGCCTCGGCCGTGTTCACGCCCTTGATCCGCGCATGCGCATACTGGCTGCGCACGAAATCGCCGTAGATCATGCCCGGCATTTTCAGATCATCAACGTAGTTGCCCTTGCCTTGGGTAAAGCGCGCATCTTCCACGCGTTTGCGCGATGAACCCATGCCCTTGAGGTTGGCAACGCGGGCGGTCTGGTCTGGGGTCAGGTCGTTCATTCTGCCGCCTCCTTCGACTGCATTTCATTCGCTGCATGCAAGATCGCCTTGACGATGTTCTGATAACCCGTGCAGCGGCACAGGTTCCCCGCCATGCCAAAGCGCACTTCCTCTTCCGTCGGGTTCGGGTTTTCCTGCAGCAGACGGTAAGCCCGCGTAATCATCCCCGGCGTGCAATAGCCGCATTGCAGCCCGTGATGCTCGCGGAAGGATGATTGCAGCACATGCATGCCATCCGGCCCGGCGATGCCCTCAATCGTCGTAATCGTCGCCCCGTTGGCTTGTGCTGCAAACATCGTGCAGGATTTCACCGATTTGCCGTTCAGATCAATCGTGCAGGCCCCGCAATGGCTGGTTTCGCAGCCGATATGCGGGCCCGTCAGGCCAAGGTCTTCGCGCAGAACGTGGATCAGCAGCGCGCGGGGTTCGGCCAGCACATCCACCGGCTTGCCATTCACCGTCATTTCCAGATGCAGCTTTTTCATCGCTTCCCCCCCTACGTCCGCGAAAAGGCGCGGGTGATGGCCCGGCCAAGGATGATGCCCGCCACATGGCGCTTGAAATCGACTGGCCCACGATTGTCAGCCACCGGGTTGATATCGCCTAGCATCGCCGCTACCGCCGCCTTGATGGCGCTTTGGTCGCAAGCGGTTCGCACCAACGCGGCCCCCGCTGCCGCCGAATAGACCGGCGTATCCGACAGGTTTGTCATGGCGATGGACGCCTGCGTCACCCGCCCGCCACTGGCCTGCAACTGCACCGCCGCCGCCGCCGTGGCATAATCACCGATCTTGCGTTTCTGCTTTTCATAGGCATAGCCGCCCGCAGGGGCCGCAAAGCTGATCGCCACCAGCAACTCATCTTCCGCCCGCGCCGTGACATAAGCGCTTTCATAGAAATCGCGCGCGCGCACCTCGCGGCTGCCTTTTGGCCCCGCCAGCGTAAAGGTCGCATCAAGGCATTGCATCAACCCCGGCATGTCATTGGCCGGATCGCCATTGGCCACATTGCCGCCCACCGTGCCCAGATTGCGCACCTGCGGATCGGCAATCTGCAAGGCCGCCTCGCGCAGGATCGGCGCTGCCGTGGCCAGCCCCGCATGGTTGATCAGTTCCGCCTGCGTTGTCATCGCGCCGATGCGGATGGTTGACCCCACCGTGATGCCGCGCAGATCGGCGATATCCTGCAGATCGACCAGATGGCTGATCGCCGACATCCGCAGCTTCATCACCGGGATCAGGCTGTGCCCCCCCGCCAAAGCCCGTGCGCCATCGCCATGCTCGGTCAGCAGGTGAAGCGCTTCGGGCAGACCCTGCGGGCGATGGTATTCAAAAGCGGCGGGTATCATCCTGTCCTCCCAAACTGGCTGATGCTGGCTGAAAAGGACGCTAGGGCGGGAAAGGCTGGGGGAAGCTGCGATGGCACCAAAAGGGCTGCAGATTTCACGAAATGCGTATTGGTTGCACGAAATGCGTCATGGAGAACGCGGAATCAACGCAGGCCCATCTGTCTATCCCGCCCGGGACCTGACCGGGGCCGCTGCGCACAAGGCAAGACCCCGGAGCAAGCCCGGGGCGGGGATTGCATTGTGCTGGTGGCGCGCGCCGCCAGCAGGGCTGAATTAAAGCTCGATCTCGCCATCCGGCACGGGCGCCATCTCTGCCGGCGTTTTGCGCCGCAGGATGATATCGCCATTGGGCATGATTTCCGGCGGATGATAGTTCGTCAGATCATCCATCATCGCCAGCATGTCGCGCAGCATCGGCTCTGCCTCGGCAAAGGCGTCGGCCATATCCTGCAGCGTCGGCTCCATTTCCGACATCATACCCTGAAACAGCATCTGCGCGCCACGTTCCAGCAGGGTCAGACCCTCTTCAACCTCGGTATTTGGCGCATCCTGCGCCAGGGCGGGCAGGGGGACAGACAGGGCAAGGATGACAAGCAGCTTTTTCATGCCACGAACATAAGTGAGATCACGCGAAATTTCAATTCGCAAGCGTCAGGTCAACCGTGACCGGAAAGTGATCGGACGCCGCCAGCAAGGCATCGCGCAAAGGTGCGCAGGTCGGGTCATTGAAAGGATGCCAGATTGCCCATCGCGGAGAATGTTGCAGCAAGCCGTTGGAAAGCATGATGAAATCCAGCAAAGCCTCAAAATACCGCTGCTCTGGTGCCAGCCAGAACCGCGCCGACGTAGGCACAATCCCCATCCGGCGGGAAAGCGCCATCCGGGCATGCGGATCCGTCAGCCGCAGCGCCGGGTCCCTTTCCGTGCCCAGCACAACCTCGACACCCGATGCCCCGAACTCGGCCTCGTAATCGTCAAGGCCGGGGCCATCATTAAAGTCACCCAACACGATCACTTGCGCATCTTGCGTCAGCACCTCGTCAACGCGTCCCCTGATCCAACGGCATTGGGCAAGCTGCTTGCGCCGGTTGTCGCGGGCGATGCGGATCGCATCGGCGGCATCTGTCGCCCCATGCGGGGCCTTTGACTTTGCATGTACGCCGATCAGGCGCAGATCAATTCCTGCCAGGCTGACGTGCAGCTCCAGCGGCGGTTTTGAATGCGTCAGCGCCCCGTCCGGCGTCACAATATGCCCGTCAAACGCCGGAAAGGCCGCGCTGCCCCCCGGCAGATGCCGGGCCGTGATGCGGTCGGGATCATACAGAAAGGCAATCTCCTGTTCGGTGCCCGAGGCAAAGCCGATCATCGCCTTGCGCGCCCGCAGGCCCGCATGCGTGGCCAGACGCTCCAACGCCTTGACCGTGCTGCGCTTGCTGTTGGTATCGGGCGCCTCGATCACCATGATCGCGTCGGCGTCAAGCGCCGTCAGCACCTGTGTGATCCCGGCAAGCTGTGCCGCACGCGTGGTCTGATAGCGCGCCGATGGCCGGTCATCGGCCAGCATGTGCCCGGCATCATCAAACAGGGCGTTGGCCCATTCGATGTTCCACGTCGCCAGCCGCACCCGCATTCAGGCCGCAACCCGCGTACGTATCTCATCCCAGGCGCGGTTGATGTCGATCAGCCGCCGTTCGGCGAGGCGCAGCGCCTCGGGCGGCACACCACGCGCAAGCATGGCATCGGGGTGGTTCTCCTTGACCGCCTGTCGCCAGGCTTTGCGGATTTCTTCCAGTGGTGCATCGTGCGCGACACCCAGCACATCATGCGGATCGTGCCCAAGCCCATCAATGAAACGCGCCCGGAGCGACGCGAAGCAGCCGTCGTCCAGCCCGAAGATGCGCGCAACCTCGCCCAGATATTCATCTTCGTTGGGGTGATATTGCCCATCGGCCAGTGCAATCAGGAAAAGCCCTTCAAGCACGTCGATCAGCATCTGGCGATCACCTTCGCCGAACATGGCGCGCACCTTGCGGGCATAGGCATCAAATCCCGTCACATCCTGCCGGGCAAGGTTATAGACCCGTGCGGCATTTGCTGCCTCGGCCTCATCAATCGTAAAGACGCGGCGAAAGGTGGCCACTTCATCGCGGGTGACCTGGCCATCGGCCTTGGCCAGCTTTGCACCAAGCGCAATCACAGCAATGGTGAAGCCGACCGAGCGTTCGGCAGACCCGCGCAAGCGGTCAAAAACACTGGCCAGCGGTTCACCGGCCACAAGTGCCGCCAAGGCATCAGCAATACGGTCCCAGATCGACATGACCGCAGCATAGGCCAGACCGCAACGAAAGTCAGGTCAAGAAATGCTGCGGATGCATCAGACCTGCAAAAGCAGGCCTGCGGGTGTGGCGATACTGGCCTGCAGATGTACGCGCGGGCCGGTTTCAACGATCAGCCGTGGGTCGTGCATCTGCGCGCGGGCCAGCGCCTGCTGCAAGGCTGCGGCCTGCGGATGGGTCAGCTTAAGGCGGTGCAGGCGCAAACCCACGTCCGGCAGGCGCGGGGCAGGGTGCGCGGTGCCTTGCCACTGGATCAGCGCCGGAAAGGCCCCGTCAAAGGGCAGTTTGCCATCATCCGGGACGGCCATTTGCCAGCGGAAATCCCCGCGCGCCAGCGCGACGGGCGCCCCGGCGCCCGGCGGTGCCATGGCAAGTGCCGCCGGCAGATCATCGCAGGCGGCCACCCAGTTGGTCAGGCGTGGCGGGCCGCTGAAATTGTCCAGATCGAACCAGCGGGGCCAGGCGGGTGGCGGCGCGGCCGGATCAATCGCGATCACCTCCAGATAAAGATCACCAAGGCTGAGAAGGCGGTTATGCGTGCCCATATGCGCATGCTGGCCCCCGGCGGAAAAGGGCACGCCAAGCCGGTCTTGCAGTGCAGCCACGCCGTCGTCCAGCCGTGCGCAGCTGACCGCCAGATGATCAAGCCGCAACATCACAGGTCCAGGGCCGTCAGCCGCGTCGTCGCCCGCAGTGACAGGGCAAGCGCGTTAAAGCGCGCTTGCGCCACTTCGCCAAACAGATCATGGCCCCGTGGTGTCAGCGCCAGTTCCAGCACCCGCTTGCGCGCATTCCATGACAGGCGCCCGGCCTCGTCCGGGTCATGGATCGAGAACATCGCGCCAAAGCGCATCGCCTTGCCCAGAACCTCGGCCTCTTGCATCTCATCCTCGGTCAACAGGCGAAACAGGCTTTCCATGCGGCTGCCTGCGCGGCTGTTCTTGTAGCGATGCAACAACGCCAAGCCCAGAAACACCCGCCCCGCATGGTCAAGCCCACCCAGATTGGCGCGTGTGGCATTGTCAAAACAGGCTTCGGCCCGGTAATCGGGGTGCGCGCGCCATGTCGTGTCATGCAAAAGGCAGGCCGCCTTGATCAGCCGCAGCCGGTCCGGCGGGGTGCCCGCAAACAGCGGCGTCAGAAATGCGTAAAGCTTTTTGCCGAACCCCGGCATCCGTGCGAAGGCCCGCTCGGCCATCCGCGCCGCCTCGATCAGCGGATCACGGGCGCGCAGCCGTTCGGGCATCTGTTCATAAAGCAGCCCTTCGCGGATGCCATAGGCCGAAATGTTGATATCCGCCGGTGCCAGCATGCGGATGACCTCGCGCAGAACGTCGGCGGCCAGTGGGACCAGTTCCATCCGTTCGGCCGATGTGCCCGTCTTGGCGCGCAGCACCGCAAGGTCGCTGTGGGCGATCCAGTCGAGCGTATCGAGCAGGTTCTTTGGCGACATCCGGTATTCATGCAGCACGGTCAGGGGGTAATTGCGCCGCTCCATGTCCAGCCGTGCGATCGTGCGCCACGATCCGCCCACCAGATACAGATGCTCGCCTTCCGATTTCATTTCGGCCTGCGCCTGTTTGAGCACCTTGTGCACATGCGCCCGCTTTTCCACTGGCCCGCCCGGCACCTGCTGCAGGCGGAACGGTCCAAGCGGTGTTGACAGCCGCTTGCCCACCTTTCCCCCGCCAATGCGCGCCAGTTCCATCGAATTGCCGCCAATGTCGCAGACGATCCCCTTGGCCTCGGGCCAGCCCAGCAGCACGCCCTGCGCCGACAGCCGCGCCTCTTCATCGCCGTCGATCACCCACAGCTTCAGCCCGGTCGCGGCCAGGACTTCGGCCTGAAACGCAGGTCCGTCTTCCGCCTCACGCGTGGCGGCCGTCGCCACGACAGTCAGCGGGGCGATGTCCATCCCTTCGGCCAGCAGGGCAAAACGCTTAAGCGCGGTAATCGCCCGGATGCGGCCTTCGGGGTTTAGCCGTCCGGTTTCAGCCAGGCCCTTGCCCAGCCCGCACATGATCTTTTCGTTGTAGAAATAGGCCGGGCTGCGCGCCGCGCCGTCAAAAACCACCATCCGGACCGAGTTTGATCCGACATCCACAACCCCCACGCGCGATAGCGCACGGGTGGCCGGGTCATCGAACAGCGGGCGGCCGAAGGGGCCGAACTCATCGTCGCCATGCACCTGATCTGCATTCATTTTCCCGGCTCCCCAGCTGGCTGCTGATTGCCTACCGGGCGCAGGCAGAACGGTCAATGGTGCGATGAAAGGGGCAGGATGGGCGGGTTGCCCTTCCTACGCCGTCGTTTCATCGCGCGGTCGGGCCAGACGCGGCACATCCTTGGCCCCCGCCGTGCCCCGGCCCGAAAGCGACGGGTTTTCCATGAAGAAGCGGTGGCAATTGAACGGATCGGCCCCGGCAGCTGTCGTGTCGCGGTGATAGCTGCCCGCCGCGTCCAGCACCCAGCTTTGCGCCGTATCCGCAAGGTTTGCCGCCATGATCTGGCTCATGATCTGGTTCTTGACCGTCGGGTTCATCGCCTCGACCAGCGTTTCCACCCGGCGTGTCAGGTTGCGCCCCATCCAGTCGGCACTGCTGAAAAACACCCGTGCCTTCTTGGCCGGCAGGCCATGGCCATTGCCGAAACACACGATCCGGCTGTGTTCCAGAAACCGCCCGACAATGCTTTTGACCCGGATGTTTTCAGACAGCCCCTTGACCCCCGGACGCAAGCCGCAAATGCCACGCACCACAAGGCTGATCCGCACACCGGCATTGCTTGCGGCATAAAGCGCATCAATCACATCGGGTTCCACAAGGCTGTTCAGCTTGATCCAGATTTCCGCAGGCCGCCCTGCGCGCGCATGATCCGCCTCTGATGCGATCAGATCAAGCAGGCGCGATTTCAGCGTGATCGGCGCGATGGCAAGGTTCTCCAGCCCCTCGGGCTGCACATAGCCTGACAGGTAGTTGAAGACCCGCGTGGCATCGCGCCCAAGCGCCGGGTCGCAAGTAAAGAACGACAGGTCCGTGTAAATCCGCGCCGTGATCGGGTGATAGTTGCCCGTACCGTAATGCGTGTAGGTCACGATCCGGTCACCCTCGCGCCGCACCACCGTGCTGATTTTCGCATGCGTTTTCAGATGCATGAAGCCATACACCACATGCGCCCCCGCCCGTTCCAGACGGCGCGACTGGCGGATATTCGCAGCCTCGTCGAACCGAGCCTTCAGTTCCACCAAGGCTGTCACCGACTTGCCCGCCTCGGCCGCCTCGCACAGCGCCGCCACGATCGGGCTGTCCCAACTGGTGCGGTACAGCGTCTGCTTGATCGCCAGCACATTGGGGTCATGCGCTGCCTGTTCCAGAAACCGGATGACCATGTCAAAGGTTTCATAGGGGTGATGCAGCAGCATGTCCTTTTGGCGGATGGCCGCGAACATATCGCCATCATGGTCTGTGACGCGTTCCGGCACACGTGGCGTGAAGGGCGGCCACAGCAGATCCTTGCGGGTGTTGATCACAAGCTCTTTCAGGTCGGCAATACCCAGAAGGCCCCGCAGTTCCACCACATCGGTTTCGGTGACATGCAACTCCTCCATGATCATTGCGCGCAGATCCTCGGGCGCGCCTGCACTGATCTTGAGGCGGATCACCTCGCCACGCCGCCGCCGTTTCAGCGCGGTTTCAAACTCGCGCACCAGATCCTCGGCTTCGTCCTCGACCTCCAGATCACTGTCACGCAGCACGCGAAAGGTGCAATGGCCGCGGTCGGCATAGCCGGGAAACAGCATGTTCAGATGCAGCAAAAGCAGCTCTTCCAGCGGCAGAAACCGCGCCTCGCCGGGCTTTGACGGCAGGGCAATAAAGCGCGCAATCTGCTGCGGGATCGGCAGCAGCGCCTTCAGGCTGCGATGATCGGTTTCGCGCTCCAACTCCAGCGCAAGGCAGAAGCCGGTGTTCGGGATGAACGGGAACGGATGGGCCGGGTCGATGGCCAGTGGCGAAAGCACCGGGAACACGCGTTCCAGAAAATGCTCTTCCAGAAACTTCAGATCACGCGCGCCCAGTTTCGACCGGGTGAGGATGACGATGCCTTCGGTCTCCATCTCGCGCTTCAGCTTGTTCAGCGTGGCCTGCTGGGTCTGCATCAGGCGGCGGGCATCATCGTTGATCAGCCGCAACTGTTCGGTTGCGTTGCGCCCGTCTTCCGAAGGCGTCAGCGTGCCACGGCGCTGCAACGCGCGCAGCCCGGCAACCCGGACGGTGTAGAATTCATCCAGATTGGTGGCCGAAATCGACAGAAACCGCAGACGCTCCAGCAAGGGCACGGCGGGGTTTGCGGCCTCGTCCAGCACACGCCAGTTGAAGGCCAGCCAACTGAGTTCGCGGTTGAAAAACCGCCCGGGTCCGCTGATTTCAGCGGATGCCAGTTCTGTCGGGGCTGCAAAAGGCGCTTTCAGGAAATCAGCATCAGTCATGTCTTGGGCGCTATCATGGGGTTCGTGACAGGATGATGACAGCCGATCATGTGCCTGCATCCAAGTCCAGCACTTCTGCCGCAAAGGCGCGGGTAATCGGTCGCTGCCGGGCCAGCGCCGCGGCATCAAGCCGGGCAACGATCGCCGCAGCTGCATGCAATGACCGGTCCATCCGCAGTGTCAGGTAACTGATCAGGTTCGGGGGCACGATGATCTGGCGGTCGGCAAACAGCTTGACCAGAACAGCGGCCAGCAGTCCTTCGTCCGGGGCGTCCAGCCGCACATTGGCCATCGCCTGCATCCGGCTGGCCAGATCGGGCAGGGTCATGCCCCAGTCGCGCGGCGGCCGTGACGCGGTGATCAGCAGATGCCCGCGCCCTTGCAACAGATTGTGCAGGTGGAACAACGCAGCCTGTGCATGTTGGGGCAAGGTCTCGGCATCCTCGACGACAAGCGCCTTGCAGGTGGCAAGGTCTGGCACATCGCCCTCGGCCAATGTGGCCGCTTGTCGGATTTCGGCCCCGGCGGCCTGGGCCCAGATCTGCGCCAGATGCGTCTTGCCCGCACCGGCAGGGCCGATCAGCAGCATGCGCGCCTGCGGCCAGCCCTGCTGCCAGTCATCCAGCGTGGCCAGCGCTGTCGCATTGTTGGCAGACACGAAAAAGTCACTGCGTGTCTGGGCCGCTGCAAGGGGCAGATCAAGGGTCAGCTGATGACCGCTGCGCTGTTGGCCGGTCATGCGGCGCTGTCTTCGGTATCTTTCCCGGCTGTGCCCTGGTACAGCAGGCTGCCCTGATACTGGGTGATGCCGAACCGGGTGATCACGCCAATGGCGGCGGCCACGGGCACGGCGACAAGCATGCCGGCAAAGCCGAACAGCGCGCCGAACAGTGACAGGGCGAACAGCAGCCAGACCGGGTGTAACCCCACGCTTTCACCAACCAGCTTTGGCGTCAGGATATTGCCTTCAACAAATTGTCCGAAGGCAAAGATGGCGGCGATGATGCCGATGGAAACCCAGTCACCCCAGAACTGGAACAGCGCCAGCCCGATGGCCAGGGCCCCTCCGACCAGCGACCCGACATAGGGAATGAAAGTGATTGCCCCGGCAATCGCGCCGACGATCATGCCGTATTGCAGCCCTGCCAACATCAGCGCGATGGCGTAAAAGGTTCCAAGGATCAGGCAGACAGACAGTTGCCCGCGCACAAACCCGGCGATCACCGCGTTGATATCGGCGCCGATGGCGCGCACGGTCGGGACATGGTCGCGCGGGATCAGGCTGTCGATACGGGCGATCAGCTTGTCCCAGTCAAGCAGCAGATAGAACGTCACCACCGGAACCACGACGATGAAGATCACGGCATTCAACAGCCCAAGGGCCGACGACAGCACACCATTGGCAAGCTCGGCCCCCCGCGCCTGAATGGTGCTGGCAATCTGCGCAAGGGTCTGGCGCGCGGTCGAAGTACTGTCAGACAGTTCTGGAAAGCGTTCCAGCAAGAACGATTGCAACCGCGCGGCAATCTGCGGGGCCGTGTTGATCAAGGCTGTCAGCTGTGAAATCAGCGACGGGATGATTGACAGCACCAGCAGAACCACCAGCAGGATCGCCGCAAAGGTGATGACGGCGGTCGCCGCAACCCGGCTGAGGCCAAGGCGTTCCAGCCTGTCGGCAATCGGATCAAGGAAATAGGCCAGCGCTGCGCCGACGATGAACGGCAGCACCACATTGCCGATCAGCCACATCAGCACCAGAAAGACGGCGGCGACGATGCCCCAGTATTTTGCCTGGTCACGGATCGGCAAGGCCATGGCTGTGCTTTCCTGTTGCTCTCTCTCCATATTGCCCGTCAGCCCCCCTGTTGCAAGGGCCGCCCGCCAAATGCAAAACCGGGCGTCTGGCGACACCCGGCTTTGTTTTCCTGCACTGAAAATTTTAGTACTAAAATTTTCAGCTCGCCCGATCAGTGGCAGGCAGGCCGCGTGCCCGGCAGCAAGACCTTGTCGATCACATGGATCACGCCATTATCCGCCACGATATCGGCGATGATCACATTCGCCACCGCACCCGTGCCATCTGCAATCGTCACACCGTCCGCCCCTGCCGTGATGCACAGACGTTGGCTTGTCAGCAGCGGCTTGAAATAGTTCGATCCCGCCGGGATTGCAGCGGCAGGCAGATTGCGGTCATCGACGTGGTAAAGCAGCACATCGGTCAGCTGTCCCTTGTTTTCCGGCAAAAGCAGCGTGTCCACCGTGCCCGCAGGCAGTGCCGCGAACGCATCATTCACCGGCGCGAATACCGTGAACGGGCCGGGGCCGGACAGTGTTTCGGCAAGGCCAGCCGCCGTTACGGCCGCGACGAGCGTGGTGAACCGCTCATCCGCCGCGGCGATTTCAACGATGTTCTGGGCCTGCGCGACCGTGGTGGAAAGCGCCAGTGCGGCGAGTGCGATCTTGAATTTCATGTGTTGTCCCCGTTGGAAGGTGACCGGCGAGATTGCCAGGTCTGACAGCGGTTACGGGGCGAAGTTTCAGGCAGATGCCCTTGTTTCAAGCAGATTACGGGGCTGTCAGATGGCGTGATCGGGCAGGGGGAATTGTGTCAAGGCGCGCGCGGTGTGCCGGGTGGGGCACCTGCGGCAATCCATGCGTCATAGGCCGGGTCATCATCCCACGAATTTGCGAGTGCGGTGTCGGGCCAATGGTCAGGCCGCGTGATATGCGGCGGCAGCCTTTTGCTGCCATCCCCCCATGCTGCATTGACACCGTCCTGTGTCAAGGTCGTGTAATCGCCAAGGTCAGCAGACCGCAGTGACGTGCGGGCAATGGTCCAGCCGCGCAAGTCGGCAGAACTTAACTTCACCTGCCAAAGGTTTGCCCCCTTCATCCGCGCCTGCAAAAGGTTTGCCCCCTCCATCCGCGCGTCGGAAAGGTCTGCCCCCTCCATCCGCGCGTCACTGAGGTTTACCCCGATCATGCGCGCTTGCCCAAGGTCTGCGCCCTCCATCTGCGCCCTCGATAGGTTTGCACCCTCCATTTGCGCGAAGAATAGATTTGCCCCTTCCATGCGCGCCCGTTCTAAAGCTGCCCCAGTCAACTGTGATTTCGAAAGGTCTACCCCCGCCATCCGCACGCCTTCTAAATTTGCACCGGCCAGGGTGGCAGTAGAGAGGTCTGCCCCTTGAAGGTTTGTCATGCGCAGATCAAGGCGATAGCCTTTGTAGTTTTCGAGCGTGTCCTGCCTTGCCTTCAGCTCTTTTGTGAAAGTTTCCAATTTCTCTTTCGTCAGGGCGGCCTTACCCGGTTCATCAGGCAGATGAGGACAGGCCTTGTTGAACACCCATTCGGCGTTGGGGGTGTTATTGCCCCATCCGGCCTCGACCCGCAACTGATCTGGCCCGCGCCGGCCAATAATGCGCAGCGCGATTGCAATGTCTTCGCGCGGTGGGGGAAGGGATTGCGCCCATTCCTTGAGAACATCGATATCCTTGGCTTCATCTTCGAAGTCAGAACCATACTCCTCTGCAATTTGTTCTGACGTCATGCCAGGGCTGTCTCTGCTATCTTCCGTTTCGCTTTCGTATATCTCCCTTTTTGATATTTCCGCCTCCGACGCTTTTGCATTCTCCCGCACATAGGCGCACAGAATCTCCATCACCCGCACATGATCGCGCCCGTTGTCATAGATCGTGCTGTCCTGCGCGATGCGTTCCAATGACAGCAGGCCGCCAATGCGCACTTCGATATTCGGCAGGCTGCGTTCAACTGACCCCGTACCATCCTCCTTTGGCACCTTGACCGTCTTCTCCGCCCCAACTGCTCCACCGCCTTGGAAATGCGGTCAGTGATATGCCCCTCTTTCTGGAAATTCAGCGTGGTCTGTTTGATCACCGTTGCCCAGATCACAAATGGCGCACCCAGGAGGGCTGCGATCAGTGCCCCAAGCGCAAAGGTGGTCTGGCTGCCGGTCGGGTTGGCAGGGTCTGGGTAAAGGTAATTCCATATTCCCACATAAGCGGCCAACACGGTTAGGCAGAACAACCCCAGCCATGCCAGCCCAAGCAGAACCATCATCGGCGTCACGCCGCCCGGTTGCTTGGCGATGAACCGCGCTGTCCATGGGTGGTTGCGCAGCATGTGAAGGCAGGCGGCAAGGCCCATGCTTGCGACTACAGCAGCCGTAAAGGCCGCAAGGAACCATTCTGGTGTCGTCAGGGCCTGCAGTCCCACCTGTGTTACCCGATCCGGGCCAATATCCCTTCATGAATGGCAGGTTGCCCCATTGCCCTCCCTTTGCATAGGGATGATTTTGCGTTTGTTCCTTATGAGAGCATGAAGAAAAATAAGTTATGCTATTGATTTCATTGGGGGTGTAGAGCGTGCCTTGACGGGACACCCGGCCAGCCTTGCCGGGCGCGTGACTTCCCGGTAACAAGCATCTGTCCCGGTTTCAAAAGGCCCGCACCCATGCGTCTGTCCCGCTATTTCCTGCCCGTCCTGAAAGAAAACCCCGCCGAGGCGCAGATCGTCTCGCACCGCTACATGCTGCGGGCGGGGATGATCAAGCAGCAGGCGGCGGGCATTTATTCCTGGCTGCCCTTGGGGTTCAAGGTGCTGCGGCGGATTGAACAGATCGTGCATGAGGAACAGACGCGGGCGGGCCATATCCCGCTGCTCATGCCGACGCTGCAACCGGCGGACCTGTGGCGCGAAAGCGGGCGCTATGACGACTACGGCCAGGAAATGCTGCGCATCAAGGACCGGCAGGACCGCGAGATGCTCTATGGCCCGACGAACGAAGAGATGATCACCGATATCTTCCGCGCGCATGTCAACAGCTACAAGGACCTGCCGCTGACGCTGTACCATATCCAGTGGAAGTTCCGCGACGAGATGCGCCCGCGTTTCGGGGTGATGCGGGGGCGCGAGTTCCTGATGAAGGATGGCTACAACTTCGACGTGGACCGCGAGGCCGCGCTGCACAGCTATAACCGCCATATGGTCAGCTATCTGCGCACCTATGAACGCATGGGCCTGACGGCCATTCCGATGCGGGCGGATTCGGGGCCGATCGGCGGGGATGACACGCATGAGTTTCTGGTGCTGGCGTCAACGGGTGAGAGCGAAGTGTTCTTTGACAGTGCGGTGACAGAGCTGCGGCTTGGCAACCGCGATGTCGATTATGACAACCGCGAAGCGGTAGCGGCGGTCTGCAAGGAATTCACCACGCTTTATGCCCGCACGGACGAGACGCACGACGCGGCCCTGTTCGATGCCATCCCCGAAGAGCGCCGCAAGGTCGCGCGGGGCATCGAGGTGGGGCAGATCTTCTACTTTGGCACCAAATATTCGGCGTCGATGGGGGCCGAGGTGGTGACGAAGGAAGGCACGAAAGTGCCGGTAGAGATGGGCAGCCACGGCATTGGCGTCAGCCGCCTGCTGGGGGCGATCATCGAGGCCAGCCATGACGACAAGGGCATCATCTGGCCCGAAGGGGTGACACCGTTCCACGCAGGCATCGTGAACCTGAAGCAGGGCGATGCGGCGGCGGATGCGGCCTGCGCGGGGCTGGAGGCGGCCTTGATCAAGGCGGGGCTGGACCCCTTGTATGATGACCGGGACGAACGGGCGGGGGCGAAGTTCGCGACGATGGACCTGATCGGCTTGCCCTGGCGCATCACGGTGGGCCCGCGGGGCCTTGAAAAGGGCATTGTGGAGTTGACCTCGCGCCGCACGGGCGTGTCCGAGGAAATGACGCCCGAGGCCGCGGTGGCAAAACTGATCACGATCTATGAAGGTCACAAGTAACGCATCTGTGTTGCGGCAAAGGACGCGGCGACAGAAAAACGCAGCGTCCTTTGTCTGACGGGGAATTGCCCTGATCCTGTGGCGCAGTCATTCTTTCGTCACGGTTTGCCGCCACAGTTGCCCGATGACCTTGCCTGCTGATCATTACCGTACGTTGAAGCGCGACCTGTCGCTGGGTGAATTGCTGGCCGATGGCATTGTGCATGCGATGGCTTTGCTTGCCGGGATCATCGCCTTTCCGCTGTTGCTGTTTCACACGCTGCAAACGGCAGGCGCGGGCATGTTTGCGGCGCTGACGGTCTATGCCGCGGGGTTCTTTTTGATGTGGGGCTTTTCGCTGGCCTATAACATGACGCCGCCAAGTGCCTTGAAATGGCTGCTGCGCCGGTTCGATCATTCAATGATTTATGTCATGATTGCAGGAACCTATACGGCGATCATTCCGCATCTTGGTGCGGGCTGGGCCTGGGGCATTGGCCTTGTGGTCTGGACCGGTGCGGTCGCGGGCATTCTTGTGAAGGTCGCATTGCCCGGGCGGTATGACAGGCTGGCCATCGCCGCCTATATCCTGCTGGGTTGGGTGGGCATCATTGCCATCGGGCCGGTATCAGCGGCCTTGCCGGGGCTGTCGCTTGTGCTGTTGGGGGCGGGTGGGCTGATCTATGTGGCAGGCGTTGGTTTCTATGTCTGGGAACGGCTGCCGTTTCAGAATGCCATCTGGCACGGGTTCGTGGCTGTTGCCGCGGGCCTGCATTTCGCGGCGATTGCGGTGATGGTGGCCTGACGGGCCGCCTGCGCCAACGGGCATCACAAAGGAAGCCGAAGGTCAGCCGCACGCCAGATGCAGGTTGTGCATGAGGCCACCGGTTGTGCCCCACAGGCGCGCCAAGAAGGGCGGCAAGGCCCAAGTCGCGCGGGCGCCGCCCAGACACGCAGATCGACGATGTACGGCCAGACATAGCCGCGCGCCAACGCATCATCCGCACGGCAGGGCGCCCGTTCTACACCGCAGGCCATTGCGCCATCGGCGTGGCCCACGTGTTTGCCAAAGCGGATGTGGCCAAGGCCATGTCCTCGCGACATTTTCCTTCGAAGGATGATCTGACCCAAGGTCCGCGAAATGTTGCCTTATCAAGGCGGTTTTCGCAGAATCTTGGCAAAATTCGCCGGGCATGATCAAACGGGATTTGACGATGCGCGAGTTCTGGCCCCGCGGACCAAGCGCGCAAGCGTGAAAACGGAAGGCGATCCTCTTCGTTGCGGTGGCGCTGCTGTTTGCCGACATCGGTCCCTTTTCCACCGTTGCCGACCTGCTGTTCTGGGAACGGCGGGTTTCTTGGATGATCATCAAGGCGGGTGTCGGGTTCTTGATGCCGGTGCTGTCGATGGTTGCGCTGCAGTCGCCATATCTGGCACTGTTTGGCGTGGCACGCCGGTTGATCCTGACCGGTATTGTTGCGGGCTTGCCGGGTGCGGCGGTGGTCTTCCTTCTCGATCTTGTGTTTCGCAAGGCGACCATTGATGGCACAGGGCAGCCGGTGCCGTGGCTGCAGGTTAGCGCGATTGGCATTCCGCTTTCTATCCTCGAATTCGCGCGCGCGGCGGCCTGTCACGGCGCAACGGCGTTTGATGACGGGTGATGCAACGCGTGCCGGGCCGGGGCGTTTGCTTGACCTTTCATCGCAAAACCGCCACCTTCCACGCCAAAAAGAAAGACAGGCAATATGGCAGGATACACTGCACCATTTTCGGCTTTTGAATGGATGATCGCTTGGCGCTATCTGCGGGCCAAACGCAGCGAAGGCGGGGTCAGCATCATGACCTGGATCAGCCTGATCGGCATCACGCTGGCCGTGTTCGCCCTGATCGCGGTCATGGCTGTGCGCGCAGGGTTTCGCGAGGAATTCGTAGGCACGATCCTGGGGGTGGATGCGCATGTGACGGTCTATTCCACGACGCGGCTGGATGAGAACCGGCGCGAGATCAAGGGCTTTCCGGACACCGACCCGATAGCGGAACGACTGTTGCAGATACCGGGCGTGGTGACGGCAGCGCCGCTGATCCGCGGGCAAGTGATGACGACGTTTCGCGACACCTCACGCGTGGGGGATGTCTATGGCATTTCGCGCGCAGACCTCGAGGCGATCCCCAGGGTGGGCCTTGGCGCGGATGCCTATGGTGATATCGCGCGGTTTGATGAGGGCGTGGCGATGGGCTCGGTCCTTGCGCGCAATCTGGGCGTGACGGTGGGTGACAAGGTGCGCCTGACCAACCCCAATGGCGCCCGCACACCAATGGGGATGAGCCCGCGCACGAATGCCTATGAGGTGGTCTATATCTTTACCGCCGGGCGCTATGCGGTGGATGAAACGCGCGTCTACATGCCACTTGCCGAGGCGCAGCCCTATTTCAACCGCGAAGGCTTTGTCGATGAATTCGCAGTCACCGTGGCCGATCCGGAACAGATCGACAGCTTTGCCTTGCCGATGATGCAGGCGGTGCCTGACGGGCTGCTTTGGACATGGCGCGATGCGGCAGGGTCATTCCTGCGGGCGCTGACGATCGAGGACAACATGATGTTCATCATCATGTCGATCCTTGTGCTGATCGCGTCGCTGAACATCATCTCGGGCCTGATCATGCTGGTCAAGAACAAGGGGGCAGATATCGGCATTCTGCGCACCATGGGCCTGACCGAAGGCAGCATCCTGCGGATCTTCTTCATCTGCGGCGCCTCCACCGGCCTTGTCGGCACGGCGCTTGGCGTGATCCTTGGCTGCCTGTTCGCCATCTATATCGACCCGATCTTTGCCATGGTGAACGCCGTGGCGGGGGGCGATGTGTGGGATCCGTCGGTGCGGTCGATTTCGTTCCTGCCGGCCAAGCTGCAGTTCTGGGATGTGGCCTCGGCTGTCGGCCTGTCCTTGGGCCTGTCGTTCCTGGTGACGCTCATCCCGGCCCGCCGGGCCGCGCGGATGAACCCGGTGGAGGCGCTGCGCTATGCCTGAGA